>NZ_NXIE01000004.1 GCF_004116625.1 Halarcobacter mediterraneus | reverse complement strand
CTAAAGTAAATCTTGAAGTAAATCAAAACCTAAATATAAATAAATATTTTAGTTGGAAGAACTCTTTACAGCTTCAATATGCTTTAGGAAATAAGAATTTAGATGGAAGTCAGGATTTAAGTATTGGAGGTATAAATGGAGTGAAACTATATCCTCAAGGGGAGCAAAGTGCTGAAAATGGATATATTTTTAACACTGAACTTTTTTATAACCTACCAAATTTCAAAGGTTTAAATTCTAAACTTAGTATTTTTTATGATATTGCAAAAGTTAAGATGAGTAAAGAAATCTCTAATGAGCCAAGTAAAACATATCAAGATATTGGTTTAGGATATTATGCTTATTTTAAAGACTTTTTTATAAATGCTCATTTAGCTTATAAACTTGGTAATTCTGACATTGAAAGTGAAGAAGACTACAACTCTAAGTTTATATTTCAAGCTGGTTGGGTGTTTTAAAAATAGTTAAAATAGACTCTTTTATTTATAAAAAGAGTCTATTTTTTTTCTATGATTTTCTGCCCATTTTTCAAAGCCCATTTCTTTTTCAGCTTCTACATTTGTTTTAGTTTGATTGTAAACTTCTTGAGCTTTATCTTTTGGAATAACTGCAATACCCTCTTCATCTGCAACTATAATATCACCAGGATTTACAGCAATACCACCAGCTACAATTGGAGTATTTAATGGAAGCACTGCTTTTTTTGTTCCTGGCATTGGATGAACTCCCCTACCAAAGATAGGAAATTTAATCTCTTTTACTTCACCTATATCTCTAACCACACCATCAATTACAAAACCTTTTATTCCAAGTCCTTGAGCGATTGCACATACATTTCCACCTGAAACTGCATAATCCATTGAGTTAGTTTGAGCTACTATAATTGAACCCTTTGGAGCTTCATAAATAGCTTTATGAAGTGCTAAGTTATCCCCGGGAACCATATTTACTGTAAAGGCAGGTCCTGATATTCTTGGAATACCTGTCCATAACTCTTTTACTCCTGCATCCATAAAACTTTCTCTTTTTAAAGGTCCAGCATAATCACAAGGACTAAACTGGGCAAATTTTTTATAATCCATTTTTTCTCCTTATATTTTTTTTATATCTTTAATAATTTGATAAGCTTGATTTATTTCTTGTGTTTTTGCAGTTGCTTCTTCCATATAAGATTCATCTTTTTCTTGCGAACTAATGATGTCAGGATGATACTTACGAATGAGCTTTCGATAAGCTTTTTTTATAGTATTTATATCATCATCTTCTTTTACCCCCAAAACTTTATAAGCTTCAGACTCACTCATACTTTGTTGTGTATTTTTCATTTTATTTTTAAAACTGTTTAAAATAGAGTCATAAGCTTCAGATGATATATTTAAGTCATTTACAATTTGTCGTAAAAGCCTTTCTTCTTCCATACTTATTCCATTATCTATAAAAGCTAGTTGAATTAAAAAACTTATATATTGTTTTCTTTTTAAAATACTTCTTCCAAGAAGTTTATTTAATGATTTAGTTATTTCACTTGTATCATCGATTGTTTGCTTTTCATCATTGAAAATCTCTTTCATAATAGCTCTAGCTTTTTCTTTTTTATCAAATAATTTAGAAATATCATCAAACATCATTCCAATAAGTTGAGCTTCTAATTCATGTACTCTTCCATCAGCCTTTGCAACTTTTGCAACAAGTGCTATAAAATGACCTAATTCACTTTGTCTAAAAAGCTCCTTTGAGTCTGATAACTTATTTAACTTTTTTCTAGCATAAAACTTATATAATTTAAATGCCACAATAAAAGCAGCTATAACAGAAAGTGTAAGTAAAGTATTTACAATAAATGTGTAATATAATATCACTAATAATACTGCAATAAATATCCATTTTTTTAATTTCATATTTTCCCTATATATATTTATTGATGAAAATTATATCTTCTTAAGCTTATGAACTTATATATAATGAAAGCTTATGAAATAAATTTAATCAATCAATATGAAAATTTCAGGAATATCAAATTGACATGCTTTTTTTCTTTAGATAATATAAATCATGAAAAAAATGATATTTATTATATTTATATTTAGCTCTCAAATTTTATATGCAAATACAACTTCAATACTTTTTTTAGGAGACTCTTTAACAGAAGGACTAGGAGTAGCTAAAAAAAGTGCTTATCCTTTTTTAGTTCAAGAATTAATAAAAACTAAACTAAAAAAAGAAGTAAAAGCAATAAATGCTGGAGTAAGTGGTTCTACAACAAGTGATGGCTTAGCAAGGCTTAAATGGTATTTAAGAACTAAACCTAATATAGTTTTTATTGCTCTTGGGGCAAATGATGGGCTTAGAGGTTTAGACCTTAAAGAAAGTCAAAAAAATCTTGAACAAATCATAAACCAAGCCTTAAAGTCTGGTTCAAAAGTTTTATTAGCAGGTATGCTAATTCCACCAAATTATGGTCCAAACTACACAAATGATTTTAGAAATATGTTTATAAAACTAAAAGATAAATACAAATTAAAGTTTATGCCTTTTTTACTAAATAAAGTTGCAGGGGAACAAACTCTTAATCAAGCTGATGGTATTCACCCAAATGAAAAGGGTCATAAAATAATTGCAAATGAAGTTTTTGAGTTTCTAAAGGAAGAAATATAATGTTACAAATAAAATCACTAAAAAAGTCATATACTCAAGGTTCACAAGAAGTAAAAATATTTGAAGATTTAAATTTTCATGTAAAAAAGGCTCAAAGAGTTGCAATAATGGGAAAATCTGGAAGTGGTAAATCAACCCTACTTTCACTTATTTCAGGAATTATAAAACCAAATGCTGGAGATATACTTTTAGATGAAGTTTCTTATAAAAACATGAATGAAAGTGAAGTAAATGATTTTAGAGCTTCAAACATAGGTTTTGTTTTCCAAAACTTTCATTTAGTTTCATATTTAAATGCTTTAGAAAATGTAATGCTTCCTGCAAAAGTTTGTAATATTTCAAATCCAAAAGAAAAAGCTATAGAACTTCTAAAAAGTGTAGGATTAGAACATAGAATTGAACATTTACCTTCTCAATTAAGTGGAGGAGAAAAACAACGTGTCGCAATTGCCAGAGCACTTATTCACAACCCTAAGTTAATATTAGCAGATGAACCAAGTGGGAATTTAGATGAAGAAACAGGAATTGCTGTTATGGATAAGCTTTTTGAATTAATCAAAAAAAACAATACCACTTTGATTTTAGTTACTCACTCAAAAGAAGTAGCTGCAAGATGTGAAGACACTTATGAGCTTAGTTTAGGAAAGTTAAATAAATGTTAGTAGTTGAACTTGTTTTAAAAGCTCTTTCAAGGTCAAAATCTTTTAGTTTTATTTTTATTTTAAACTTTTGTTTAGCTATTGCCTCACTATCTTATTTACAGTTTTTTAAAGGAAGTATTGATACTTCACTTGATGAAAAAGCTAAAATACTCCTTGGAGCAGATTTAGTTGTCTCTTCAAGATTTCCTATAAGTGAAAAACAAAAAGAAGCCGTCAAAGAAAAACTTCCAAAAATAAAAGCTTATGATGAGGGAATATCAACAGTTAGTATGGTGGCTTCAAAAAATAGAGCAAGACTTATGGAACTGGTTCAAATAAATGAGGGCTTTCCTTATTATGGTGGTTTAATTTTTAAAGATAAATCAAAGTACCCTTTAAATCAAAGTTTACCAAAAGAGAATGAAGCTTGGGTATATCAAGAAGTTTTAGACTTACTTGGTTTAAAAAAAGGTGATAATCTAAAAATAGGAAGTAAAGAGTATCTTATCAAAAAAGTTATAAGTGAAGACTCTCTTAAGACTATAAGTTTTAATGGATTTATGCCAAAAGTATATTTAAGCAGTAAGGCACTTAAAAGAAGTGAACTTCTAAAGTTTGGTTCAACAGCTAGATATAAGCTAAACTTTTTATTTGAAGAAAAATTTACAAATGATGAACTTGAAATTCTTGAAAAAAGTATAGAAAAACAGTTTGATAGAACACTTAGAGTTTCATCTCCAAATGATGGGAGAGATAATCTTCTTAGGGTATTAAATTTTCTTACAAATTTTTTATCACTTGTTTCATTAATCTCTTTTTTCTTAGGACTAGTTGGTCTTATATATTTATATTCAGGTTTTTTAAGAAAACACCAAAAAGATATTATAGTTTTAAGTGATATTGGAGTTAGTAAAAAAACTCTTATTTATACTTATCTTCTTCATTTATTTGTTTTAATCTTGATTTCTAGTGTACTTGTATTTTCTTTTATTAGTTTATCAGCACAATTTATAGCACCTATTATAAAAGAATATATTAATTTTAATTTTGACTTTTCCCTTGATTATATCTTTTTCTTAAAAGCAGCTCTAATTCTTTTTGTACTTAGTTTAAGTATTGGATTACCATTGATTTTACCTTTAATTCAAAGACAAAAAAGAAGTTTTTTTAAAACTATTATAAGTTTTATTCCCTTTGTAATATTTTTACTTCTTTTAGCACATTTTGTGACTCCAGCAAAATATATAGGCTTTTTCTTTGCATTAGCTGTACTAGCTACAATATTAGGACTTTTTATAGTAGGTTCTTTTATTCTTAATAAAGTTGATTTTTCAGGACATATAAATAACCTTGCTTTATCATTAGCTATTAAAAATATAATTAGACAAAAAAGAACTTCTCTTACTCTATTTTCCGCTATTTTACTTTGTACTACATTTTTTAGTCTTATTCCACAAGTGGGATCTTCCTTATCTAATGCTTTAAGTCAAAGTGTAAAAGAAAGACCTAGATTTTTTGTAATTGATGCAAAAGAGGAACAAATAACAAATATAAAAAAAGAAGTTGAAGACTTAGGGGCAAAACTAGAAAATATAGCACCTATGATAAGAGCTAGAATAGTATCAATAAATGGAAAAGAACAAGGAGATACTCAACAAAGTAGAAATAATGCAAGAGATGCAGCTGTAAACTTATCTTATAGAAGCTCCTTAAAGAAAAGTGAACAAATAATAGAAGGACGTGATTTTAGTGGAGACTATGATTCTAAAAACTTTGATAAACCTATTGAATTAAGTGTTGAAGAAAGGTATGCCTCAAGAAGAGGAATAAAATTAAATGACAAAGTAGTATTTGATGTTTTAGGTTTACAGCTTCAAGCAGTTGTTGTAAATATAAGAACTGTAAAATGGACAGAGTTTACTCCAAATTTCTTTTTAATTTTACAAAAAGGAGCAATAGATGATGCTCCAAAAACTATTTTAGCAACTATCTCGCAAGGAGAATATGATGCTTCACAAGTACTTTTAAAACTTACTGATCGTTTCCCTACACTTACAATAATTGATGTAAAAAGTCTATTTGAATCATTTGCAAATATTGTTAAAGATGTAAGCTCAATAACAGAGAAGATGAGCCTTTATTCTATAATAATTGGGTTATTAATGAGTTTTATAATCATACAATACCAAATGAATCTACAAAAAAATAATATACTTAGACTTAAAATGATTGGAATAAAAAATAAAACTATTAGAAACTCATTTTTATTGGAGTTTGGACTTATCTCTTTTAGTGCTAGTAGTATAGGAATCCTTTTAGGAAGTATTGGTTCATATTTTATAAGTGACTTACTGTTTGAATCATATTGGAACTTTAGAGGGGATATTTTAGGTCTTTACTTTTTATTAATTCCTTTATTAACCCTTTTAGTTGTAGCTTTTTTTACCTCTAAAGTTATTCATCAAAAGGAGAATATTCTTTTTGGTGAATAAGATTTACTTTTCACTTAATAAAAATTTTTAACTCATATTTTTTCTATGTATTTTAAATAATTATGTTAAAAATCTAATTAACTAAATAGATGGAAATAAATATGAATAAAAATATAAAAACCCTTGAAGAACTTAGCTCTTTTGTAAACTACTCTTTTATAGAAGAACTTAACAGTGATCCAGATACAAACAATAATGGAGAAAATAAACATCCAAGGGAAGTTTTCAGTGGGCATTATGTTCCTGTAAAACCAACTTCTATCAAAGAACCTATATATATAGCTCATAGTAAAAACTTTTTTGAAGAATTAGACTTTGATGAATCTCTTTTAAAAGAGGAAAACTTTGTTAAAATGTTTTCAGGAGACCTTTGTAATATACCTAAACCTATGAGAAATCAAGGTTGGGCAACAGGATATGCCTTATCTATTTATGGTAGAGAATATTATATGCAATGCCCTTTTCAAACAGGAAATGGATATGGTGACGGTAGAGCAATTTCAGTCCTTGAAGCAGTTTTAAATGGTAAAAGATGGGAATTTCAATTAAAAGGTGCAGGAAGAACACCATATTGCAGAGGAGCAGATGGACGAGCAGTTTTAAGGTCAAGTGTAAGAGAATTCTTAGCACAAGAACATATGCACAAACTTGGAATTCCAACATCAAGGTCTTTGACTTTATTTACATCTAAAAAAGAACAAGTAAGTAGACCTTGGTTTAAAGATTATTCTCATTCAAGAGACCCTGAGGTTATGATTGAAGAAGATGTGGCAATTACTACTAGAGTAGCTCCTTCTTTTATAAGAGTTGGTCAACTTGAACTCTTTGGCAGACGAGCTAGAAAACATGAACACTCTAAAGCATATGAAGAGTTAGAAAAAATTGTTTTACACTTAATAAATAGAGAATATAATCAAACAATCAATCAAAACTTAAAACTAGAAGAAAAAGTATTATTACTAGCAAAACAGTTTCAAGATAGACTAACTTCACTAGTAGCAAACTGGATACGAGTTGGATATTGTCAAGGTAATTTCAATAGTGACAACTGTGCGGCAGGAGGTTTTACCCTTGACTATGGTCCTTTTGGTTTTATTGATATGTTTGACCCTAATTATCAACCTTGGACTGGTGGAGGAATGCACTTTTCATTTTTCAACCAACCACAAGCTGCACAAAAAAATTTCAAATCTTTCTGTAGTGCATTAAAACCATTAATCATTTCAGATTTAGATAGTATAAAAAAACTTGAAGAAATAGAAAATGATTTTCCCAAAGCTATACAAGAAAAAATAGAAAATATGTGGGCTTCAAAATTAGGACTTAATAAATTCGATCCTAAACTATATAATGAACTTATTAATCTTATGATAGAAAGTGAAGTTGACTATACTATATTTTTTAGAGAATTATCAAATATTCCTAATAATATAGAAGAACTTAAAGAAAGTTTTTATAATACTACATTTGAAAATGAAAATATCAAAAGAAAATGGAATAATTGGTTAGAAGAATGGAATAATAAACTAAACCTAAATTCAAAAGAAGATATAGAAAATTTATCTAAACAAATGAAACTTATAAATCCAAAATACATCTTAAGGGAGTGGATTTTAGTGCGTGCATATAAAAAAGCTGAAGAAGGAGATTATAGCCTTGTAAATGAACTACAAGAGATAATGACAAATCCATATGCTGAACAAACAAAAGAAATAGAAAAAAAGTACTATAACAAAAAACCATCAGATTTTTTTGGAATAGCTGGAATATCTCATATAAGTTGTTCCTCATAAAAAATAAAGTGCTTATTAGTTTGTAATAAAATTATTTTAGTTAAAATAAGTTATAATTTTCACATAGTATTTAAATAATATATAAAGAGGTATTTATGTCTTCTATTAATGATCTTGTAAATGATTTTAATATTGGTTTTTTCAATACTAATACTAATCATAAAAATTCTATTAATTTTAATATTTCCGAAAATCCAAAGTTTTCTGATTTTAAAGATACCCTTGAAGTAATGAGTACAGAAGCTTATACTCCAGCTCCTTCAAAATATGTACAATTAGATGGATATACTCTTGATAAAAATAATAATCAAGTACCTACAAAAATCACTCTTAAAGGTGCTTATGCACAAGATTCTTTCTTAGATAAATATGGGAATTGGGATGTTAAAGCAGAAAATGAAGCGTATAAAGAAAGAGAATTAGAATATAAAAAAGAAGTAATAAATGAATGGTTAGAAAGCAGAAGCTATGATTTACAAAACAAAGCTGAACTAATGAAAGCATTATTAGAAAAAGTAGAATAGTTTTAAAATCCTAAGCTTTTACCTTCAAATATTCATAAGCAGTTATTCCATAAACTCTTTTGAAATGTCTATTTAAATGAGAAAGGTCACTAAAACCAAACTCAACTACAGTTGCATATAAATCTTTTGTAATATCAAGATATTTTTTTACTTGAATTAACTTTGTATTCAAAAAGTACTGATAAGGAGTCATTCCAGTATTTGCTTTAAACATTCTAATAAACTGGAACTTTGAAAGATTAAACTCCTTTGACATTTGTTCTAGATTTAATACATCATCAAGCTCATAATATATAATCTCTTTTGCTTTTTTTATAAAGATATCTTCACTCTTATATTTTGAGAATAATTCTTCTAATGTGAAGTTATCTACAAACTTTAAGTATAATTCACTACATAAAGCTTCATTTTTTTGATGTAAAATTGCACTACTAAGATTTAAAATATCATTTTTGATTTTTTCATTATATATAATAGCTGAAGAGAATTTCACTAACTCTTTTTTCTCTAAACCTTCTAAAAACAGTTTAGGTTTTATATAAAGTATTACATAATCTAAACCCTCTTTGTAATTTCCTGCTGTTCCATCATGAACTTGTTCAGGGTTAAATAACATAATTCCATTTTTGTATGAGACTTGAGAAGAACCATCTAAACTATATTTTTGAGTTCCTCTTAATGTAACTCCCACAGTATACTCTTCATGGGAATGTTTTTTATAAGAAAACTTATTAAAGCTTGCTTTTAATGCCGTAATACCTAACTTTTCTTTATATATAAACTTAGCCATCTATTCTTTAAAACCTTATAAGTCTGAAATCATATATGCACAATATACTAAAAATATTGACATCAATATATTAACAAGTTTTTGGTACTTTTGTAAAAAAGTTTTTAATAACTTACCAAATAAAACCCAAGAGAAAAAAGCTATTCCTGCAATAATTGTAATAAGTAAAGCAAATGTTAGCAATTGGAATAAATTAGTATAATAAGGCATTATAAAACTTGGAAATACAGTTAAACAAAAAATAAGTGCCTTTGGGTTTATAAATTGAATAAAAAAACCAATCTTAAAAGTTCCTATTTCTGTACTATTAGAAATTGATGTAGAGTCCATATTAAAAATCAAATAAGCTAAATACAATATATATAAACTTCCTATAATTTGCATATAAAAAAGAACCTCAGGTAAAAGTGAAGTTAAAAAGGAATTAAGAAGTACTGATAATACTAAAATAATAGCAAAAGCTAAAATAGCTCCATAACAAAATTCAACTGCTTTTTTAACCCCATAATTTTGAACAGTTGAAAAAATAACAATATTTGTAGGACCGGGAGTAATAGTAATAAGTAGACAATAAAATAGAAAAAATGTAATATTCATAATAAACTCCTAATTTAAGAATTATACTTATCTAAAAACTTTTATCATAGTACATTATTGCAGTAAAAACTGTTTTAATAATATATAAATTTTGTATCTTAAAGGTAATATTGATATTATTTATCAGAAATAAATAATTAGTAAACAAAATACAATCTATAAAAGGAAAAAATATGTCTGGAAAAATATCAAAACTTCTTATTGCAAAAGATGTGGAATCTCCAATGCACAGTGTAAATCAAATAGTTTTAGAAGAAAAGAAAGGTATCTTTGGAGATAGATACTATTATCAAGAAGGTACCTTTTCAAATAAAGGTAAAATAGAGCCTGATAGAGATGTAACTCTTATAGAAATTGAAAAAATAGATACTTTAAATAAAGATTATGATTTAAGTTTTACACCTGAAGATTTTAGAAGAAATATAGTTGTTTCTAATTGTGACCTTAACTCTTTAATAGACAAAGAGTTTCAAATAGGTGAAGTAGTTTTAAAAGGAATAAGACTATGTGAACCTTGTAAGATTTTAGCTCAACGACTAAATGAAAAGAAAGCTTTGACAAAAATGGTACACAAAGCAGGATTAAGAGCACAAATTATTAAAGGTGGTAATATAAGTTTAAATTCTCAAATTGAAATAAGATAAAATATATTAACAATTCAAGAGCGGTTTTATACTTTTTGAGAAAAAATCTAAAAAAATTACTCTAAAAGTAATAAAAGTTTTCATTGTAAAAATATTTTAGGGTACTATAAAATTTATTTATTTAAATAAGTATTATAAAATTAGTGGCTCCGGCACCTGGATTCGAACCAGGGACCAAATGATTAACAGTCATCTACTCTACCACTGAGCTATGCCGGAATGTAAGTTGTTTTATCATTTAAAGTGAAGTTTTAAGTGGCTCCGGCACCTGGATTCGAACCAGGGACCAAATGATTAACAGTCATCTACTCTACCACTGAGCTATGCCGGAATTTGACTTCCTCTTTAAATGGAGTGGAAGTATAGTAAAATTTGTAAATTTTGTCAAGGGTTTTTCGAAAAATTTACAAAATTTTATAAAAATTTAAACCTGAGCTATCTACAAGAGATACTACTTTTTGAGAAACTAATATTTCTAATAATTTTTTTGAATCTTCATCAAACATATTATTTATATCTTCTTGTGTTAAAGGTCTTCTTTTTAGCATAGTTTTTATTTCTTCTTCTGAAAAACTTGATTCTAATTTTGGTCTATTTTTATATGCAATATTTACATTTATACCTTCAAAAGTTTCAGCAATACTCTGTAAAGTTTCAAATGAGACAGGTTTTACTTTATATGCAGGTGGTCTATCTATTGTACCTATATCTACTCTATGTGGATTTATTTTTTTTATAGCTTCATATAGGGCTTTTATTTCTTCTTCTTTATCATTTAGTGTTTTTACAAATAAAACTTCCAAGACAAGTATATTTGTAGTTTCTTTTCTAAATTTAATCATACTTTCAATGATTTTATCAATATCTATTCCACTATGCACTCTATCAAGTTTTTTAAAACATTTTTCACTTACACAGTCAAGAGATAGTTTCACTGTGTCTATTTTTAATAAAGCTTTATAAACTTTTTCATCATAAATTGTACTACCATTTGAAAGAATAAGAGTTTTTGCATTTTTTTTAATCTTATTAAGTTCATCAATTAATTTATCTAAGTGTGGATATAAAGTTGGTTCACCATTTGCAGTTATAGTTATAACATCAATCTTAGGATGTTTTTTAAAAGATGCTTTTACTTCATTTATAACTTCTTCTACACTTGGATACTTTGTCATTGTTTCTACTGTTTTTGCTTTTTCAAGTTCACAATAAAGACAGTCAAAATTACATTGTTTTGAAGAAGGAGAAAGGTCTATTCCCAAAGAGATTCCAAATCTCCTTGAAGGGATAGGACCAAATATTATATTATTTGAATACGACATTATATAACTATTTTTTTGAAACCCGCTGACATTCACTTACAAAGTGTTTTGCATTTTCAACTGGAACATCAGGTAAAATACCATGCCCTAAGTTAAAGATATGACCTTCTCCTTGCATAATTGATTGGATTCCTTCTACACATTGAGTTGTTGCTTCTTTTGAATATAGTCTACAAGGTTCCATATTTCCTTGAAGAACATATTTACTTCCTAGTTTTTCTTTAGCTAGTGCCATTGGAGTTCCCCAATCTACACCAAATACATCGAAGTTACCATAAACTAAATCTCTTTCAATAAATGCAGCAACTCCTTTAGGGAACATAATTACTGGAATTTCAGGATATTTTTCTTTGATATAATCTGCTATTTCAACCATATATTTCCATGAAAATTCATCATATTTTGAAACTTCAATCGCAGAAGCCCATGAATCAAAGATTTGAACAACATCTGCACCTGCTTCAATTTGTTTAATCATATAATGCTTAACTACATCAGTTACTTTTCTTAATATTTTATGCAAGAATTCTGGATTAGAATACATCATTTTTTTACATAAATTATATGTTTTTGTTCCCTGCCCTTCAATCATATATGTTGCTAAAGTCCAAGGTGCTCCTGTAAAACCTATAAGAGCTTTATCTTCTGGAAGTTTTTGTTTCAAAAGTTTGATAGTTTCATAAACATATGTTAATTTATTTGCAGCTTCTTCCCCACCAATTAATCTATCTAAATCTTCTTCAGTTTTAATAGGGTCATGAAATTTTGGTCCAAAACCTTTGATAAACTCTAAGTCCATTCCCATTTCATCAGGAATAACCAAGATATCACTAAATAAAATAGCTGCATCAACTCCTACTATATCAAGGGGTTGAATTGTTACTTCACAAGCTTTTTCAGGGTCATGACATAAATTTAAGAAATTACCAGCTTGTGCTCTTACTTCCATATATTCTGGTAAATATCTACCAGCTTGTCTCATCATCCATACAGGAGTGTAAGGAGTTTCTTTTCTTAAACATGCGTCTACAAAAATTTTTGACATAATAAATTACCTTGTTAATTAGTGTTTTTGTACCTTACCAATAAAGTAAAGTCCTACTGCTAAAGCAGTAATAGATAGTGCAAAATACATCATTTCAAGTGGAGTTTTAAACTCTGTATGAATTACTCTTTGAAAAAAGTTCACAACTAAAACCATAACTATTACTTTAGCTATTTTATCTTTCAATTGATCCAATGAATGTATTGCTAAAATGGTACTTGCATCTTCATGGGCTTTTTCTGCTGCATCAATTTTTGAAATAAAAAGCTCATATAATCCAAAAGAAAAAATTAGCATTACAACAGCAATTAAGTATAAATCAACTGCTCCTATAATACTTGCAACTATATCTTCATGGAAATTTTCAGGATGTGCCCCTGTAGAAAATGTTATATATACATACTTAGCAACTTCATATATATCTACACTTGCAACTATAAAAAGTATTATAGCTCCAATTAATCCAAAAATCACTGCAAGAAGTACAATAAATCTACTTCCCCACAGTGAACTTTCGAATAGTTTTTCTATCATTAGATTTCACTTTCCATTTCAATCCATTTTAGACCAATTCTTACTGCATTTGTAGCTGCCCCTACTCTTACTTGGTCAGCAACATTGAAGAAGTGAACTATATTAGGAGAATATACATCTTTTCTAATTCTTCCTACATATGTAATATCAGTATCAGTTGAAATAATTGGCATTGGGTAAGCATTGTTTTCTAAATCATCAATTACTTCAACATTTTCAAACTTTTCTAAAGCTTCTCTTACTTCATTTACATCTACTTCAACATCATTATCAAAAGTAACTGTAATAGATTCTGAGTGAGATCTTAAAACTGGAACTCTTACACAAGTAGCTGCAACTGCTACATCTTTATGTAAAATCTTTTGAGTTTCATTTACCATTTTCATTTCTTCTTTAGTAAAACCATTTGCTTGAGCTACATCAATTTGAGGTATTACATTAAGAGCTATTTGGTGTGCAAAAGCATTTTTTTCACTTTCATCTAGTTTAAAAGTAAAGAAGTCTTGCATTTGTTTTACTAACTCTTCCATACCAGTTTTTCCAGCTCCTGATACTGCTTGATATGTTGAAACATCAACTCTTTTGATTCCATATAATTCATCTAATGGTTTTAAAGACATTACCATTTGAATAGTTGAACAATTTGGATTTGCAATAATCCCTTTTTCTCTCCATTTTGCAATATCTTCTGGATTTACTTCTGGAACTACTAAAGGAACATTTGGTTCCATTCTAAAATGGCTTGTATTATCGATTACAACAGCCCCTGCATCTACTGCAAATTTAGCAAATTTTTCAGAAACACTTCCACCTGCACTAAAAAAAGCGATATCAACTTCATTTTCTTCAAAAACTGAATCAGTTAATTCTAAAACTGTATACTCTTTTCCAGCATATTCAATTTTTTCTCCAGCGCTTCTAGCACTTGCTAGAGGTACTAAATTATTAATAGGAAAATCATATTCTTTTAATACTCTAAACAATTCTTCCCCAACAGCACCAGTAGCACCGACAACTGCTACATTAAATTTTTTCATTATTCATTTCCTTTTTCATCATTATTTTCTATATCTAAAGAGTTGTTTGAGTCCTCCACTTTTTCTTCATTGTTATCTAAAAGATTATATTCATTTAAATCAATTCCATCCATAGTATCAGCATTTTCAATATTTAACTCTTCATCTTCTTCTTTTGGGCATCTTGCAATAGATACAACTTTATCTTTTGAATCAACATTTACAATAATTACACCTGAAGTATTTCTTCCTGCTTTTCTAATTGTTTGCATATCAACTCTAATCATTTTACCAATAGATGTTAATGCCATTAGGTCTTGTGATTCATCAACAAGTACAGCTCCAACTACATTTCCAGTTTTTTGATGAAGTTTCATAGAAATAACACCAGAACCTGCTCTATTTGTAAGTCTGTATTCATCTACTGTAGTTCTTTTTCCTATACCTTTTTCAGATACAGTTAATAACTCATGTTGGTCATCTTCAATTAATTCAGCATCTACAACAAAGTCAGTATCATGTTTAAACTTAATACCTCTTACCCCTCTTGTAGTTCTTCCTTGTTCTCTTGTTTTTTCAATATCAAATCTAATACATTGACCTAAAGATGTAAAAATCATTAAGTATTGAGTTTCAGGTGTAGTAATTTTTGCAGTAACTACTTCATCTGAATCATCAAGAACAATTGCTCTTACTCCATTACTTCTGATATTTGCAAAATCTTTTAATGATGTTCTTTTTACAATACCATTTCTAGTAAAGAATGCTAAAGATTTAGATTCATCAAAATCACTTGTTGGTAAAATTGCCATGATTTTTTCATCTGCTCTTAAATTGATTAAGTTAACAACTGCTTTACCTTTTGCAGTTCTACTTCCTTCTGGAATTCTATAAACTTTTAACCAATATAATTGTCCCATATTTGTAATAAACATTAAAGTATCATGAGTATTAGAAACAAAGAATTTTTCAATAAAGTCATCATCATGAGTGGTTACGGCTACTTTTCCTTTTCCACCTCTTCTTTGTTTTTCATAAGACTTAATTGGAACTCTTTTTACATATCCATTATGAGTAATTGTAACTACCATTGGTTCATTTGGAATTAAATCTTCAATATCTATTTCATCATAAGAGTCTTCAATTTCTGTTCTTCTTGGACTAGAGTATTTTTCTTTAATCTCAGCTAACTCTTCTACAATTATTTCATTTAATTTTTCTTCAGATTTCAAAATAGCTTCAAGCTCAGCAATAAGAGCTAATAATTCTTGATACTCTGCTTCTAATTTATCTCTTTGAAGACCTGTTAATCTTCCAAGTCTCATATCTAAGATTGCTTGAGATTGAATTGGACTTAATCCAAATCTATCTTGCAAACTCTCTTTTGCTTCTGCATCATTTGCACTTGCTCTGATAATTTTAACTACTTCATCAATATTATCTAAAGCAATTTTTAAACCTTCTAAGATGTGAGCTCTTGCTTTTGCTTTTTCTAAATCAAAAATTGTTCTTCTAATAATTACAGTTTTTCTATGAGATAAAAATACATTCAATAAATCTGGTAAATTAAATACTTTTGGCTCTTTATTATGTACAGCTAAAAGAATAATACCAAATGTAGTTTCCATTGGAGTTGACTTATAAAGATTATTTAATACAATTTCACTCATTGCATCTTTTTTAAGTTCAATTACAACTCTAATACCTTCTCTATCAGACTCATCTCTAACTTCTGAAATACCTTCAATCTGTTTTTCTTTTGCAAGATTTGCAATTTGTTCAATAAGTCTTGCTTTATTTACTTGATATGGTAATTCATCTAAAACAATTACTTCTTTTTTACCTTTTGTTTCAACATGGTGTTTTGCTCTTATTTTTACTCTACCACGACCTGTATTATAGGCATCAATAATACCTCTTCTTCCAAAGATTGTACCACCTGTTGGGAAATCTGGTCCTTGAATAAACTCCATTAGTTCATCTGCTGTAGCTTTAGGATTATCTACTAAATGAAGTACTGCTTCTAATAACTCATCTAAATTATGAGGTGGAATTTTAGTTGCCATACCAACTGCAATACCTTCACTTCCATTTAATAATAAAGTAGGCACTCTTGTTGGTAAAACATCAGGCTCTTTTAATGTATCATCATAATTTGTTACAAAGTTAACGGTATCTTTATCAATGTCTTTTAAAATATCTTCTGAAACTCTAGTCATTCTTGCTTCTGTATATCTCATTGCAGCTGCATTGTCACCATCAATTGAACCAAAGTTTCCTTGTCCATCAACAAGTGGAGCTCTCATTGAAAAGTTTTGTGCCATTCTTACAAGGGCATCATATACAGAGCTATCTCCGTGAGGGTGGTACTTACCAATTACATCCCCTACAATTCTTGCAGATTTCTTATATGGGCTTCTTGAACTCATATTTAAATCATGCATTGCATAAAGAATTCTTCTGTGAACTGGTTTTAGTCCATCTTTTGCATCAGGTAGTGCTCTACCAATAATTACACTCATTGAGTAGTCTAGGTAAGATCCCTTGATACTATCTTCTATATTAATATCAATTATGTCTTGGTTTTCAAAAAGGTTTTCCATTAATAAATGCCTTTATTCTAAAATTTAGATATTTTACCTAAAAAGTCCTTAGTATTGGGTATTTTTAAGCTAAAAAAAAGGGATGGAAGTAAAAAACTCCCATCCCCTTGGTTAAATAATCTAGAAAATTATAGATTATTCTCTTTTTTATAATCTACGATGATATTATATACTTCATCTTTTAATTGTAGTTTTTCTTTTTTTAGCTTCTCAACTTCAAATTGATCCGCATGATTTTTTTCCATTTCTTGAATTTTTTCATCTAATTCATTATGCTTTTCAAACACTTTTATGAAGTGTGCATCTTTTTGTTTTAATTCTGTAATAACATCTCTGTATTCATGAAACATTGTCTTTATTCCTCTCTGTTTTAATTTAACTATATTATAACTATATAGGACTTAATTATATTTAAATTTTAGACTAATATTTTAAGTTCTGTAGTCTGCATTAATTTTTATATATTCATAACCAAGATCACAACCATAAGCAGTGAATTTTCCTTCACCTATTCCTAAGTCACATAAAACTTTATATTCACTATTTTTAAGTACCTGAACAGCTTTTGCTTCACAAATATCATCTAATAGAATCTCACCTTTATTATATACTATAACATCGTTATAAGAAATTACAAGTTTTGTTTCATCGCATTGTATTTGACTTGCACCTATAGTTGAAGCAATTCTTCCAAAGTTTGGATCTTCTCCATAAAGAGCTGTTTTTACTAATAATGAATTAGAAAGAGCTTTTGCTGCTGTTTGAGCTTCTTCATCATTTGCTGCATTTATAACTTCAAAGGCAACTGCTTTTTTTGCTCCTTCACCGTCTGCAACCATTAACATTGCCATATCATGCATTACAAGTCTTAATACTTCTTTGAAAGCTTCTTTATCATAAGCCTTAGATTTTTTATTTGCTAATAATAATACTGTATCATTTGTTGAAGTATCTCCATCAACTGAAATTGCATTAAATGTTGTATGGGAATTTACTTCAAGTAACTCTTTCATATCTTCTTTAGGAATTGAAGCATCTGTACAAATAAAACAAAGCATTGTTGCAAGATTTGGATTTATCATTCCTGCACCTTTTGAAACTGCTCCTATTTTAAAACTGCTTCCATCTTCTAATTTAACTTCATACATACAAGTTTTAGGATAAGCATCTGTTGTCATTATTGCTTCTGCTAGACTTTCTGCATTTTTTGAAGATAAATCAAAAGTATTAGCGCCTGCTATTATTTTTTCTTTTGGAATAGGATTTGCAATAACTCCTGTACTACTCATAATTGGATTTGTAATATCAAATTTTAAAGATGAAAAGATTTCATTTATATCATCAATTCCTTTTTGTCCTGTTAATGCATTTGCATTTTTAGAATTAATTAAAATAAAATTTGTTTGGAAATCTTTATCATACATTTGATAATGTCTAAGTGGTGCGGCTTGAAATTTGTTTTTTGTAAATACTGCTTCAACATCACAAAGTGTATCTGAATAAATAAAACCTAAATCTTTTTTTCCATTAGATTTTAATCCTGCACTAATCCCATCACAATAAAATCCATCAATTTGATCTAAATATCCTTTTATAGGTAAAATTGTAAACATCTTTAATATATCCTTATAAATCTTCTGGTTTTTCTTCTAAAGAGATAATTCTCTTTGCTCTAATAATTGATTTTTGATTTCCTACTAGCAAAAGTTTAGACTCAGCCGTAATTACTGTAGAACCTTTAGGCATTTGAATAAATCTTCCTTTTTTTTCTGTAATTCCAATAACTGAAACTTTTATCTTATCTCTTAATCTTAAATCTTTTATTTCTCTGTTTATTACCCATGAGTTTTCATTTACAAAAGCTTCTTCCATATCAATTGGAGTATCTCTTTTATATAAAAACTCTTCAAGTACATTTTCCATATCTGGTCTAATAGCCATTGCAGTAACCCTCTTTGCCATAAGAGAAGGTGTTGCTACAACTTTATCTGCTCCAAGTTTTTTTAATCTAATTTTTTCATTTTGTGTTTCAGCATTAGAAATGATTAAAAAAGGTGTTCTTCCAAGTTCCTTTTCATATAACCTTACAGAAGCAATCAAAGTAATATTGTTTGAAATATTTTTTGATAAAGAAATTGCACCTTTTGCAGAACTTAAATGAGCCTTTAAAAAAGCAAGTTCTTTATATGGTTCTTCTTTTACAAAATAAGGATAATTACAATCCTTTGCTATTTGTTCAATATCTTCACTTGGATCAACTACCACAAAGGGTATATGATTTTCATTGAACTGTTTTGCTAACTGAGCTGTGTATTCATTATGATAAAAAATCACAAAATGCCGTCTAAGCCTTGCTATTTTATAAAGCATATTTCTTTCCTTTATTAGCTTAAAAAGAGTACCGTTTGAAATTGTATTTATTAAAATACCCACTGAGAAAGTAAGTACTGCAAATCCTGCTAACATCAAGGTTACAGTAAAAACTATTCCTGCACTACTAAAATTTCCTTCATTTAAAGAACCAAAACCTGTAGTTGTAAAGGTATAGGCTGATTGAAAAATTGCATGCATAATTGAATAATCTTCAATATAAACATAACCAAATGTACCAATCATCAAAATCAGTTGTACTAAAATAAGGGGTAATCTAAAAGGTTTAAGTTGAGAATATATGACAGGATTTAAGTCATATTCTGGTTTAGCTGAACGTATCTCCCAGCCTAGAGCTTTTTTTATTCGTTTAAAAATGCCCATAAAAGCACTTTATCAGTGCTTTCTTATGAGTTCTTTTTAAGAGTTCTTAACTCTTTTGCAGAAATTTTGATTTTTCTAGTAGTACCATCTTCTAAAGTAACTCTAACAGTTCTTAAGTTTGGTAAAAATCTTCTTTTAGTCTTGTTATTTGCGTGACTTACGTTGTGACCAACCATAGGTCCTTTTCCAGATATTGCGCATCTTCTTGCCATTTTTATTTCCTTAAGTTTTTTTAGTGAAAAATATTCGCGTATTATATCTTAAATTGCTTAAGTTTTATTTAAATAAGAATCATTTTATTTTTTATCTTATTTTTGTATAATGTTTTAAATTATTTTTAAAAGGATTTTATTTTGTTACGAATATTAGTAAGTATTATTGTAAGCTATTCTTTCTTATTTTCTCTTGAACTACAAAGACCTAAAGTATATAAAGAACATATAGAAATAAAAAATTGGTTTATGAGTGAAAAACTAGATGGAATAAGAGCCTATTGGAATACAAAAGAGTTATTAACAAGAAAAGGTAAAAAAATTCATGTTCCAAAAGAGTTTTTAAAAAACTTTCCTAACTTTGAACTTGATGGAGAGTTGTGGACCAAAAGAAATGATTTTGAAAATATTCAAAGTATAGTTATGGATAAAACTCCTAGTAAAGATTGGAAAGAGATTACTTATAATATTTTTGAAGTTCCAAAGCAAAAAGGGAACTTTAGCCAAAGATTAGAGATTGCAAAAAAGTGGTTTGAAAGACATCATAATAAACAAGTAACAATAATACCTCAAATTAAAGTTAAAGACAAAGAACATTTAAATAGACTTTTACAAGAAATTATTTCAAAAAAAGGGGAAGGCTTAATAGTAAAAAATCCAAATAAATCTTATCATACAGGAAGAAGTTCACATATTTTGAAAGTAAAAGAAGCTCAAGATATGGAAGGGGAAGTTATAGGAATAAATATTTCAGAAAAAACAAAAGTTTTAAAAAGCCTAAAAGTAAAACTTGAAAATGGTATAGTTTTTAATTTAGGAACTGGCTTTACAAAAAAACAAAGAATAAATCCTCCAAAGATTGGAGAGATAGTAACTTTTAAGTATTATGGTTTTACAAAATATAAAAAACCAAAATTTGCTTCTTTTTTAAGAGTTAGAAAAGATTAAATTGAAGTTATAACTTCATTTACCTTTTCCAATGATTTTTCCAAAGTATGTTCTAAAGCTATATTTCTATTTTGTTTTTTTATTAATTTTAAATCAGCTTTATTTTGTAAAAGTGCATCGACTTTAAATTGCATACTTCTATCAAGGGGACTTTCCATCATTGCAAATACATCAACTAACTCTTTTGCAGGATTAGTTGCAGGAACAAATACAGCACATTTGCAAAACATTGCTTTAAGAACATTTGAGGCAAAATTTTTACTATGTGTTGGTAAAATAAAAATATCACTTGCTAAAAAAAGTTCATCTTTTCTTTCATAATTATCTAGCAATAAGATTTTATCTTCTATATTTATTTTAGATAATTGGAATTTTAAACTTGTGATTTGTTTTTTATCCCCTTCTATTACAGCTATAAAATCCTGTGCATTTAACTGTAAAATAGTAGAAATAAACTCTTTTACTCCAGAGGTTTTAAAGTTTTTTCCAGTAAAAAATATAATCTTTTTTTTAGGGTCAATATTTTGTTCTTCACAAAATTTTTGTTTTATTTCTTTTGGTTTTTTATATTCTATATTAATACTAGGATATAAAACCTCTACTTTGTCAAGATTAGTTTGTAAAACTCTAAGAAGTTGATGATGAACGGTTTGAGAGTTTACAAAAACTTTTTTTGCTTTTTCAATATTTTCTAAAGCTTCTTTATCAAATTCTCCACTATGAAAATAGATATCTGCAAACTCTTTTTTTCCTAAAACTTTTGAAAAAAAAGATGGCTTTTTTAACTCTTTTATATTTTCTTGTTCTAGTAGTTTACTGATAAAAAAAGTTCTTTTCTTGTAGTTTATTGTTAGCATTTATTTCTTTCGTAAAGTTTTTTCTATATATTTTAAAGTATTATTTATAATATTAATCAAAAATAAAGAGTATTCAAGTACCTCATCAAAAACATCTATTAATTCATCATCAATATATTCATGAACAATAGTATTTCTAATATCTTTCATCATTCTTATTTCATCAACAGAGTCAAAAAGTTCCCTTTTATGAGCATTATTTACAACATCTATTAATGTTCCTTGATTTTCAAATTCATACTCATCAAGAGTTCTAAATATTTTTCTAATTAAAAAATCAATACTTCTACTATATCTACTACATAAAGTTTCAAATTTTCCAAATTCATCAATACTATATTCATTTTTAATACCTATATTAAAACATTCATTGTATGAAGTTTCAAGCCAAAATAATTGTTTTTTTAAAAGATTGTAGTCATTTTCTAATTTTTCTATCATCATAATAAAACAGCCTTTTTTAAAATATGCTTTATAAATGGATTCTTAAAAGAGCCATCATCTAAAACTATATCTAATTTTTGTTCTCCAAACTTTTTAAAAAACTCTATTCTAAACTTTCTTATATCTTTTTTATTAGCTGTATTTGAAACAATTAGTAAATCAATATCTCCACCTTTTTTAGAGTCATCAATTCTACTACCAAAAAGATATAATTTTCCTGTTTTTATAATAGTTTTAAAACTATCTTTTAAAAAAGTTATCTCTTCTTTTTTTAGTCTCATTTCAAGCCTTTAAAAATAAGTTTATTTACGATAACTCATTATCTATTAATTGGCAAATTGTGTGTCCAAAAAGAATATGCATTTCTTGTATTCTTGGAGTATCATTTGAAGGAACAACTAAATTGATATCACAATAATCATTCATAGCACCCCCATCTCTTCCACTAAAACCAATAATTTTACAGCCTATTTCTTTTCCTACTTTGAAAGCATTTATTACATTTTTTGAATTTCCTGAAGTTGAAATTCCAAGTAATAAATCTCCTTCTTGTGCTAAAGATTCAACTTGTCTATCAAAAACCCTATCATAACCATAATCATTTCCTATTGCAGTTAATGCACTTGTATCTGTTGTAAGAGCTATTCCAGGAAGCCCTCTTCTTTCAGTTTTATATCTTCCTGTAAGTTCTGCTGCAATATGTTGTGCATCTGCTGCACTTCCACCATTTCCAAAAAATAAGATTTTATTTCCATTTTTTAGTGTTTCAACAGCTAGTTTTGAAGCCTCTTCTAAAGGAGAAGCCATAGTTTCTATTACTTTATTTATAGTTTCAAGATGACCTTGAAACTCTTTTTCTATTACATTTCTCACTTTTCTGCCTTCTTTATTTTTTCTATAGTTTTTGTTGTACTTTTGCCATCAACAAATTCAACTAATTTTGTTTGTTTTGCAATATCACTTCCAACTACTTCTTTGCCTTCATAATCTGCACCTTTTACTAGAATATCAGGTTCAACTGTTTTTATAAGTTCATAGGGAGTATCTTCATCAAAAATTACTACATAATCTATACACTCTAAAGCTGAAAGAATATAAGCTCTATCATCTTGGGTATTTATTGGTCTATTTTCACCTTTTAATCTTTTTACACTAGCATCAGAATTTAAACCTAAAATTAGTACATCACCAAAAGATTTTGCAATATTTAAATAACTTACATGACCTTTATGTAAAATATCAAAACAACCATTTGTAAAAACAACTTTTTTACCTTGTTCTTTTAATCTTTTTGATATTTTTTCAATATCTTCTTTTGTTTTAATATGAAGTTCAATAGAACTTTTATGTAAACTTGCTTTATACTCTTCAATTTCATCAAGAGTTGCAGTAGCACTTCCTATTTTACCAACTACTACCCCTGCTGCTAGATTTGCAAATTCTACTGAGTCAAAAATATTATAATCTAAACTTAAAGCAAACCCTAAAGAAGCTAAGACTGTATCCCCTGCTCCTGTTACATCATAAACTTCCCTTGCAACTGTAGGTTTTACTGTAACCTCATCATTTTCTAAAATTGCAATTCCATTTTCACTAAGAGTTATTAATGATACTCCAAGGTTTGAGTCTTCTTTTAATTTTTCTAAGGCTTTTTTTAAATGCGTATCATTGTCTATTTCTATTTTTGAAGCTACTTGTGCTTCTTTTTTATTTGGTGTTAAAAGATATGCTCCTTTATACTTTGAAAAGTCATCTCCTTTTGGGTCTACTAAAACTTTTTTATTGTATTTATTTGCATAAGAGATTACTTTTTCTAGAAGCTCACGAGTAAGAACTCCTTTATTATAATCAGATAAAAGAACAATATCATAACTATTTATTTTCTCTTGGAATTTCTCAAAAAGTGCTTTTACACTTGTAGGAGAAATTGAGTTTTTACTTTCTTTATCATATCGTACAACTTGAGAGTGAGAAGCCATAAGTCTAGTTTTTCTTGATGTTTTTCTTCCTACTTGTTCTACTAAAAAAGTTTTTACACCTTGTTCATCAAGCATTGATTTTACTTCTATACCTACTTCATCGTTTCCAAGAACTGACATAACAGCAACATTTGAACCAAGGGCAACTAGATTACTGATTACATTACCTGCTCCACCTAGAACTCTTGTTTCTTTTTTTATATCAACAATTTGAACTGGTGCTTCAGGAGAAATTCTCTCACAAGATCCCCAAAGATATTCATCTATCATTAAATCACCAATAACTAAGATATTTGGCTTTTTATTTATTTTTATCATCTTCTTTTCTTTTCTTCAAATTTTCATATATACTATTGTTTTCTCTTTTGCCTACACTTAATACTAAAATAACTATTTCTTCATCTTTTACTTCATAGGCAAGTCTATATCCTACACTTCGTAGCTTGATTTTATACACATTTTCATAGCCACTTAATTTATCTTTTGGAACTTTTGGATTTTCAAGTCTTTGTTTTAACTTTTTTTGAAATTGTATTTTTATACTTAAATCTAATTTATTCCACTCTTCTAAAGCTTTAGGTTTAAAATCAAGATAATAACTCATCTATATTTACTCTTACTGGTTTTTCATTATCTTTTAATCTTTCTTCAACTTCTTGGGCTAAATAATAATCATCTATAATATCCATCATTTTTTCATAAAGTTCACTTGGAACTAAATAAGCACTTGGAACATTATGATTTAAAATAGCTATAGCTTCATTACCTGAATCTTTTAAAAGTTGACTCGGTGATTTTTTAAGTTCTGTTATACTTGCTGTATAGTTTGAAAAAATAGCTTGCATATATTTTCCTTTTTAGTACTTTATTTAATACTTAATATTATACTTTTTAACATCTTTTTTGTCAAATAGCTCTATTTGCTTTTATAATTATTCTGTAATTTCATCAAAAAGTTCTTTTATTTCTTCAATTTCACGAATACTTAAACTAGCTAGCTTTTCTATAAATCTACTGTTATCAATAGCTCTAATCTGAGTGATAATCAAATCAGAATCTTCTTTAAGTTTTTCTCTTTTAGTTATTCTAAATCTGATAGGTTCTGAATCGTCAATCAAATATGTTGAAAGAGGAAAGACAATAGTTGTAGGATAAGCCCTTTCATTTAATTCATTATTTTGAAATACAACAGCAGGTCTAATTTTTCCTATTTCATTTGATTTTTTAATGGGATTAAAATTAACTAACCAGATATCACCTTTAGATAGTATCACTAATAGTTCCCTCAAGATTTAAATACTCTTTTTTATCTATTTCTTTTGTTTTCTCAACTGCATTTTTGATTCTTGATTTTTTATTATCTTGAATACTATTTGAATAAAATTCTATAGCTTCTCTAATCACATCACTCTTTTTTTTATTCAATGTTTTAGATAAGTTATTTAACTTTTTCTCTAAACTATCATCAAGTCTAACTGTAGCTGTCATGAATACTCCTTTGTATTTATGTAATACAGTATTATATCACAAAAAAAAGATAAATAAAATCTACTTTTTAAACTCTGATTCAAACAGTCTTTTGATTTCTGGGATATAGGCTTTTATCCCGTCTTCCATAGTAAATCTTGGTTCATAGTCTAAGTTTGCTATTGTAGTATCAATATTTGCTTGGGTAAAAAACTGATAAGAACCTACAAATGGATTTGGTATATATTCTTTTCCATTGTCTATTTCTAATTCTTTTTGTAAAATATTTACAATATCTTCAAAACTTCTAGCAAGTCCAGTACCTACATTATAAACACCAGATTTTTTTGGGCTAGCTGCTTTTATATTTGCTTGAATTACATCTTCTATATAAACAAAGTCCCTTAAGATTTTATCACTTCCTTCAAAAAGTTTTGGTGTTTTTCCAGCTAAAATTTGATGTCCAAATTGTACTACCATAGAAGCTGTTTTATTTTTGAAAAATTCTCTTGGACCATATACATTAAAGTATTTTAATCCTACGATTGAAATATCAACACCTTGTTTAAGATATTTATATGAGATATTATCCATCATAACTTTTGAAAAACCGTATACATTGTTTGGCGATTCAAAACCTACTTCAAATCTGTCACTATCTCCATAAGTTGCACCTGAACTTGCATAAATCATATTTGCTTTATGTTTAATTGCAATTTTAAGTAAATCTTCATAGGCATTAACATTTGTTTGAATCATTAAGTCTTGTTCTTGAACTGTAGTATCTGAAATCGCTGCTTGATGAAAAATATAATCAAAAGAATAAGAGTTTTCTAAATCTTTTAAAAGTTCTTTGTCATTTATATTTCCACTTATAACTGTTCCTTGAAAACCTAAAAGATTTTTAAAGTGTCCAAAGCTTTTAAGGTTTCCATTTGAAAAAGTCTCGCCACTTCTAAAACAATCAAGGGCTATAATATTTGCTTGGGGGTAATTTTCTTGAAAATAGAAACAAAGGTTAGAACCTATGAATCCTGCAGCACCTGTTATTAGTATATTTTTATTGTTAAAATCTATATTTGTATATTTCATAATATTTTCTCTCTTTATTTAAAAGGTAATATTTTAACAAAATTTTTATTAATTCAACTTACTACTATCTACTTTGCTCCTATTTTCATAAAAACTACTTTTATTGTTTTCATAAAAATTGTAAAATCCAACCATAATGACCAATTTTGAATATACCAATTGTCTAATTCTAATCTTTGTTCAAAGGTTAAATCATTTCTTCCACTTACTTGCCAAAGTCCTGTAATACCTGGTTTTACTTGGAAAATTATATTTTGATTATCAAGTCCAATTTTATCTAGTTCATTTAACATATAAGGTCTAGGTCCTATTAAATTCATATCTCCTCTTAATATATTAAAAAACTGGGGAAGTTCATCTAAAGAAGTACTTCTTAAAAACTTACCAACTTTTGTTATTCTTGGGTCATTTTTATATTTATGATATTTTTCATAATATTCTACTTCATCAGGATTTTCTTCTAAATATTTTTTTAGAAGAGCATCACTATTTTCATACATTGTTCTATATTTATAACAAGAAAAATCTTTAGAGTTTTTTGTAAACCTTTTTTGCTTAAATCTTGCACTTCCTTTAGAATCAAGTTTGATTAAAACAACAATAAAAAGGTGTAAAAATAAAATAAAAGGAGCTAATAAAACAACTAACATTTTTTCAAAGATTGCTTTTATTATTATATTTTTATAGTTTAATAATTTATTTTCAATATGAATTGCTGATAATCTAATATTAGAATAGTTTACAATAGAAACATAAGTAAAGTCAATATTGTCAACATAAGGAATAATATAAATATCTTTTGTTTTTTTACTGAACTTCTTTATTGCTTTTTGCAGTTCATTTACAGTAAACTTTTTTGAAGAGATTAAAACCATATCATATTTGGAATCATTTGGAATAAATCCAAAATACCAGTTTAACTCTATTTCTTTTTTTATCATTGAATACTCTGGTTCATTTGCTAATATTTTTACTTTTATTTTAAAAATATCAAATTTAAATAATACTTTTTTAAATATTCTTTTAAAAAAAGGCACTAAAAAAGCAGCAAATAAGAAAAAAAGTATAAATACTGCCCTTGAATAATCATTTGATATTCTTGTAAGTGTTATTACTATTAAAATAGTTGCAAAAGATAAAAAAAGTCCCTTTAAAACTCTTTTTGTATCACTCCAAAAATCATATCTTATAAAATATATTTTTTCATATGCAAAAATAGTAAGGATTAAAAGTAAAACCCAATAATATTTATCAATTTCATCAAAAGAAAAAGTAGGGAAAGTTCTTGGAAAAAAATTAGTTCTAAATTCTACAGCTAATTGTAAAGATAAAATTAGTGCAAAAATATCTACTAAAACTATTAAAATAATATATAAGATAAAATTGAAGTTTAATTTATTTGTTTTCATAATAGAATTATACATGATATTATTATCAAGCTTGATTAATTTTACTTTCTATAAAATCTTTTATTTCTTTTTTAAATCTATCCTCACAATAGTTTTGAACACTTTGTGAAATTTTTTTATAATCAAAATTTATTGACTCAAATTTTTTCACTGCATTTAAAATATCTTCTATTGTTTGCTCTTGAAAATGAATTCCTGAAAAACCATCTTTTACTGTTTCTGCTGTTCCTCCATAATTTAAAGCAATAACAGGTGTTCCACAAGACATTGCTTCAATAGGAACAATACCAAAATCTTCAATAGCAGCATAAATAAAAGCTTTTGCTTTTTGCATATATTCTATTAATTGTTCTTGTTTTTGATAACCTAGAACTTGAATATTATCTTTTGCAATTTTTTTTATAGAATTATAATCTTCGCCCTCGCCTATAACTATAAGTTTTTTTTCAGGCATTTCATTAAAAGTTTCAACAATAAGTTTTGTTTTTTTATAAGGAACTAACCTTGAAGCAGTAAGATAATAATCACTTTTATCTAAACATAAAGTATACTTACTTGTATCTACAGGAGGATAAATAACTTTTGCATTTCTTTTATATGTTTCATTTATTCTTTTTTCTACAAATTTAGAATTTGCTATAAAGTAATCTACTCTATCTAATGTTTTTATATCCCATTTTTTTATATATTGTAAAGTTTGTTCAACTAAAAATTTTTTAGGTTGTATTAAATTTGAAGTATATTCATCATATAAATCCCAAGCATACCTAATAGGAGTATGACAATAACAGATATGAATTTGATTTTTGTGAGTTTTCACCCCTTTTGCAACAGCCCAAGAAGAACTTATGATTAAATCATATGTTTTTAAATCAAAACTTTCAATTGCTTTTGTAAAAAAAGGTAAATAATTTCTAAATTTATTTTTTGAAAAAGGCAAGTTTTGAATAAATGAAGTGTTGACTTTTTTATTTCTTATTATCTCTTCTCTTTGTTTATGGGATAAGAAATTAACTAAAGAAAACAAATCAGCTGTAGGATATAGTTCAAGTATACTTTTTAAAACTTTTTCTGCACCAGCATTTGTCACAAGCCAGTCATGCACTACAGCTATTTTCTTCATTTATCCAACATTTTAAGTAATGTTTCTTCAAAGTTAAATTGTTTAACCTCTCCTATAAGATTAAAAAGTTTAAAAGGAGAACCTGTTAAACTTTTAATTTCATCTTTTCTTACAAATTCTTGATTAACTCTAATTTCAATATTATGATTTGTAATTTTTTTTAAAAGAGCAATTATATCTAATAATTTAATTCCACGACCAGAACAGATATTTACAATTTCTTCTGAAGCTTTACATTCTAAAAGTTTTTTATAAGATTCACACACAAAATCTATATCATTAAATTCTCTAATAACATCTAAATTTCCAAGTTCAATAAAATCTTTTTTTTCTTTAAAGTGCTTAACTATTTTTGGAACTAAAAAATGTTCTGCTTGTCCTTGCCCAGTATAATTAAAAGGTCTTGTTATTATTATCGATAGTTTATCAAAATATCCACTTGCTAAACATTCCATTGAGTATTTACTAGCTCCATAATGGTTTGCTGGTTTAGGACATAAAGATTCATCTAATACTTCCAAGCCTTGATTACCATAAACTGTTGCACTACTTGCAAGGATAATTTTTTTGGGTTTTTGTTTTAAAGATAATAAAGTTTCAAGGATATTTATAGTTCCTATAGTATTTATTTTATAAAAATCTTCATTGTTTCCATGGGCTGCAAAAGATACTCCTGAGAGATGAATTAAATAATCAGGCTTTACTATATTTAACACTTCTGAAATATTTTCTTTTTGGGTAATATCACATTTGTATTTTTTGTTTGTACTTTTTGATAAAGTTGTTCCATAGACATCATAGTTATCTTTTTTTAGATATGAAGCTAGATGTACCCCAGTAAAACTATCTATACCTATTATTAAAACTTTTTTCATTTTAGAAAGAAAACCCTAATTTATTTCTTCTTAAATCTTCTTTTATCATCATTGAACAAAGTTCTTCCAAAGTGCATTTAGCTTCCCAACCTAAAACTTCTTTTGCTTTTTGGGCATTTCCTATTAATAAGTCTACTTCTGCTGGTCGATAAAATTTAGGATTTACTTTTACTAAAGTTTTTCCTGTTTTTCTATCTACTGCAATCTCATTTTCATCACTACCAATAAACTCCACTTCTATATCAACTGCCTTAAAAGCTAAGCTTACAAAGTCTCTTACTGTCTCCGTTCTATTCGTTGCTAAAACATAAGTATCTGGATTCTTGGCTTGAAGCATAAGATACATTCCTTCTACATAATCTTTAGCAAAACCCCAATCTCTTTTTGCATCCATATTACCTAACTCTAGACAATCAAGTTTACCTAATTTTATTTTTGCAACTGAATCTGTAATCTTTCTAGTAACAAACTCTTGACCTCTTAAAGGAGATTCATGATTAAATAAAATTCCACTACATGCAAAAATATTATATGACTCACGATAATTTATAACCATCCAATGAGCATAAAGTTTTGCCACACCGTAAGGACTTCTTGGATAAAAAGGAGTTTTTTCTGTTTGAGGTACTTCTTGAACTTTTCCAAACATTTCTGAAGTACTTGCTTGATAAAATTTTATTTTAGGATTTACTATTTTAATAGCTTCTAATAAATGAACACAACCTAATCCTGTAATATGTGTAGTAGTAATTGGTTGTTCAAAAGATACCCCAACAAAACTTTGTGCAGCAAGGTTATAAACTTCATCAGGTTGTATTTTTTGAATCATACTAATAGAATTTGATAAATCAGTCAAATCATATTCTACCAAATGCAAATTTTTATGATTTTTTATATTTAACTCTTCAATTCTCCAAAAATTAACTGAAGCAGTTCTTCTATATGTGCCATATACTTCATAACCTTTTTCTAACAAAAATTGTGCTAAATATGCACCATCTTGTCCTGAAATTCCCGTAATAATTGCTTTTTTCACTACTTACCTTTATATTATATTATCTATTAATTCTATTCTTTGAAAATTATTAGTTACTTTTAATAAACCTGCATAAGAATCAATTAAACTTGATAAAGAATCAACATATGAAAACTTTATTTCATCTAATTTACTTTGCGCCTCATATAAATCAATAATACTTTTTAAACCTTTATCATATGCTTGTTTTATAGAATCTAAATAAAGATTTGCTGATTTTAAAGAAGTCTTATATAAAATCAATGACTCAACTGCTGCTTCAAATTCACTTTTATACTCTTCAAACTCAATTTTTGTTCTTTTTTGAGCTAATTTAAGCTCTTCTAGTGTTGCATTATATTGTAGTTCTGAAGCTTTAACTCTTGAACGTACTGCTCCACCTTGATAAATTGGGATATTTAAAACTACCATATATCTAGCTGTATCTTCATAATCAGCTGCTTTATCAGGAGAATAATATTTTGTATAACTTGCATCAAATGAAAGTTTAGGCAAGTGAGCATCAAAGGCATTATTTAAAACACTTTTAGAAAACTCTTTTGAAGCTTTAGCTTCTTGTACATCTAAACTTGATAAATAAATATCTTCGCCTCTGATAATCTCTTTTAACTTTTCTAGTTTCTCTAAACTAATATCATAGTTAATCATAGGTAATGTAAAATTAGATAACTCTATTAATTGTTCTAAACTATTTTTAGCAATTTTTAAAAGTTGTTTTTCTTTTCTTAATTCTATTTTTGCCGTATTATAATCAACTTCAGCTTTTAACATATCCATCTTAGTCATCAAACTTAAATTATGTTTCTTTTTTGCAGCATCATTTAAATATTTAAAATACATTGTTTTAGACTCAAGCAAAGATGTTCTGTTTTGAATTTTAAATATTCTTATATAACTTTCAAATACTTCTAAAAACAACTCTTGTTTATTTTTTTGAAACTCTATATCAGAAAGTTTTACTCTTTGCTTTTCCATTTCAATTTTAGAATACAATTCTGGATCATAAATACTTTGATTTAAAGAAATACTATAATCTAAACTTCTTTCTCTTTCACCATCATCCCTTCTATTTAATAATTCATTCATATGACTATATCTATTTCCATATGAAATTTTTGAAGAAAGCTGTGGGTATAAACCAGCTTTTGCTTGTGTTACACCCTCTTTGTTCGATTGAAAAGTATATTTAGACGATAGTATTTTGTTTGATTTAGCTAATGCTAAGTCATATGCTTTTGAAAATGTTAAATTTTGAGCATATAAACTTGAGCAAAAGATACTTAAAAGTAAAACAAAAACACTATTCTTCATTAAATCCCCTTGATAACATATCACTAAATGGTTTAACAAAATAACTAAAGGCTGTTCTATTTCCAATATTAATCATAACTTCAGCAGGCATACCAGAAACAAGTACAAATCCATACTCTTGTAATTGTTCTTTTCCTTTTTCAGTTACTTCAATTTTTGCTTCATAATAAGGATTCCCTGATTGTTCATCTACAAAGCTATCTGCTGATACATGAATTACTTTTCCTTCTACTACATGTGCTATTTGAAGATTAAATGCGGAAAATCTAATATCTGCATGTAAACCAACTTTTACTTTATCAATATCTGTTGTTTGAACTTTTGCTACTACAATCAATTTTGTATTTTCAGGAACAACTTCAAGAATATCTGAACCTGGTTTAATTACTGCACCTTGTGTATGTAAGTTAAGTCCTACAACTGTTCCATCAATAGGAGAATATACGTCTGTCCTTCTTAATCTATCTTTAGTAGTAGTTATTTTTTGTTTCAAATCTTCAATATTTGATTTTGCTTTTACAAGAGTTTCTAGATTTTCATTTTTAAAATTTTTTTCTCTTAAAAGTTGTTCTATTTTTACTTCTTGTATTTGTTCTTTAAGTCTTGCAATTTCAGATATTGTATTAGAAATATCACCTTCAATAGAATTTTTTTCTCTTTTTAGTTCTCGCACCTTTAGTTTATCAACAAGTTTTTCTTTTAATAATTCTTCCCATTCAACTATTTCTTCACTTATTGAAGCTAATCTTTGTTTTTTACTTTTTAAAAGAGATGATAAACCCTTAATTTGATTATTTAACTGAATAATTTTATTTTTTGAAATAGCTTTTTCATCTAAATTTCTTTTTCTATAAGTTTGAAAAATATTTCTTTGATTAGCAATTACATTTTGATTAACTAACTCTTTTGGAAAAACAACCTTGTCTTTTTCTTCATCTAAAGCTTTTGTTCTTGCATGAACTCCTAAAGCATCTTGATATTGAGAAGTCAAAATTTGCAACTCTGCATTATATTGAATATCATCAAGCTTAATTAATAAATCACCTTTTTTTACGCTATCCCCATCTTTTACATAAATATTTTTTACAATTCCACCTTCTAAATGCTGAACTGTTTTTTTGTCAATATCTGCTGAAACTTTCCCAACTGCTACAGAAGAAGCTGCTAATGGAGCTAAAACCATCCAACCTCCAAAAATAACAAAAACTACAATAATCACACCTAATCCAAAAGATATAACTTTTGAAGTATCATGTGAAGGCATACTAAGACTATCATTCATACTTAACTCCCTGGCTTACTAAGTGAAATTTTGGGTTGTTGTGCAGCACTTGCTTTTTGTGCTTGGGCTGCTCGTTGTTGAGCCTGAGCCTGAGCTTCTTGTTGTGCTGGAGTATTATTCCCTGAGATTTTTGCTAAAACTTCTTTTGATGGTCCATAAAGCTCTAACGCACCTTGTTTCATAAAAGCTATTTTATTTGTAACTTGTAAAATTGATGGTCTATGAGTAATTAATACTACTGTTGTACCATTTTGTTTTAATAATTGAATTGCTTTAACTAAAGAAAGTTCACCTTGGTCATCTAAATTTGAATTAGGTTCATCAAGAACTACTAATACTGGATTGTCATAAATTGCCCTTGCAAAACCTATTCTTTGTTTTTGACCACCTGATAAAGAAGCTCCACCAGCTCCTAATCTTGTATCATAACCTTCTGGAAGCCTTAAAATTAACTCATGTACTCCAGCTTTTTGAGCTGCTGCTACAACTTTGTGGGAATCAACTTCATTAAATCTTGCAATATTCTCAGCAATAGTTCCTTCAAATAGTTCCACATCTTGAGGTAAATATCCTATAAATCTTCCTAAGTGTTCTTTGTCCCATTGATGAATATCTGCACCATCAAGTCTTACTTTTCCTTGTAAAAGAGGCCAAATTCCTAAAATAGCCCTTGCCAAAGAAGATTTTCCAGCTGCACTTTGTCCAATTATTCCTACAACATCACCTTTTTCGATTTTCATTGAAACTCCAGTTAAAGATGGAGCTTTTGCTCCAGGGGGAATTAAAACCAAATGTTCTAAAAGTAATTCTCCTTTAGGTGCTGGTAGTTCCATATACTCTTTTTCTTTTGGAAAATCTTCTAATAATTCATCAAGTCTTTCATAAGAATCCCTTGCAGAACTAAAACCTTTCCAAGAATTAGTTATCAAATCAATTGGAGCTAAGGCTCTACCCATAATAATAGAACCTGCAATCATCATACCAGGGCTAACTTCCATATTAATAGCTAAATATCCACCAAGTCCTAACATCATAGATTGGAACATCATTCTTGATATTTTTGAAATATTTGACCAAACACCTGCTTTATTACTAGCGTCATTTTGTGCATTTAAAAAACCAAAATATCTTTCTTGCCAACTTTTTCTAATAGCACTTTTCATACCCATGGCATTTACAACTTCTGCATTTCTTAAGTTTGAATCAACATAAATACTTGAAGCCCTACTCAAATTATTTGATTCTGCTAACTTTTCTTTAGTTACATATTCATTTATAATTGCAAAAGAAAGTAAAACAATAGCTGCAAAAATAGCAAAAAACCCAAAATATGGGTGAAACATAAATAATACAGCAAGATAAATAGGAATCCAAGGAGCATCAAAAAATGCAAAAAGACCATTTCCTGTCATAAACTGTCTAATTTGTGTTAAGTCAGATAAAGGAGTTGAATTTGCTTTTCCTGGAAACTTATTAGCAAAATCAAAAAGAATATCAAATACCCTTTGACTTAAAAGACTATCTATCTTATTTCCGATTCTTATTAGAAGCTTTGAACGTACAATTTCTAATAAAGCCATTGTAATAAATAGTACAATTACAATTCCTGTTAGAAAATATAGTGTTTCTTCACTTCTACTTGTGATTACCCTATCATATAATTGAAGCATATATAATGGTGGTACTAGCATTAGTAAGTTTATAAATAAACTAAAAAAGCCTGCTATAAAAAACGATTTTTTTGAGTCTAAAATTGCATTTTTTAATTCTTTTAATCTTTCATCTTTTTTTGGATTATTATTTGGCGAAGCCATTCAATTCCTTTCTATTTTTGTCTTTGGTTTGCAAGTTGAAATAAAGTATTTATATTATCAAGAGATTTTAAGTGTAAATCAATAAATGAGATAATACCTCTTCTTACCCAAGAAGCTAAAATATCATCACTTAGTTTATTAAGCTTTTCTTTATCCACTACTTTAAAACCACTTAATAATACTTTTTTTTCTTCACCTTCACCAACAGAAATTTCTCTATCTTCTAAAATTCCACTTTTAACTATTTCTTCTACTATTTTTTTTGTCATTAATACAGTATTCTCATTGTCAGATAAAAATTTAATAGCATTTTCTAAAAGTTCTGATTGAGAGCCATCTTTTTTAAATAGTTGTCGTCCTTTTGTTTTAGAAACTAAAGAAGCATCTTCATCAATCATAACTATTTTTTGTTCTGGGTTATCTCTCACAGCTGCCATTGAAAATGGATATTTTCTTAAAGAGATAGGAATATAATTTGTGATCCATTTACCCTCTTCATTTATTGCTAAGTTTCCATTTCCTAAAGAAGTTATTGCAACTAAAGTTGATGCCTCATCACTATTTATAAAAACAACAGGAAAACTTTTACCTACTGCTCCTAATTCATTTACCATTACAGGGATAGAAGACATATCTTTTGCAAAGAATAAATCTTTCATTTCTGAAACTTTTAAAGTTTTATGTTTTTCTTTATCTAAAATCTGTAAATTTTTGTACATTTTTATATCCTTTTTTGTTTTTTTTGGTCTTCCTCTTTTTTTTGATTGAAGAGCTAAACCTAAGTTGTTTTCAAGTTTTTGAATAAACTTTTTTGTTGCTGTGATTTTTTGTTTTTCTAAGCAATTTAATATAAAGTCATCTTTTTCTTTATTGTTTTGTTCAAAAAAAACTTTATATTTTTTTATTCTTTGCTCTTGAGTAAAGCCTAATTTTTTATATTTATCATGATAAATAACTATATTGTCTTTTTTATCAAATAAATTTTTATTCAAACTTGAATAATTGGTTTTTACTCTTCTTTCAATAAAAGACATTACATCAAAAAGGTAAGTATTAAACTCCACCAATGAAGATTTGTATCTACCTTGCCATAAAGTACCACTTCTTTCATACTTTTTATTAAAGTAACTTACATAAAGTCGTCCTAAGGTTTGCATAAATTTTGGGATAGATTCAATATTCTTTGAAGTAGCTAAAAACTCAAAATATTCTGTGTCTAAAATATATGAGTGGATTTGTACATTGTAAGTTTTACTATACTGAGAAACAAGCTCCAAAAAGAACTCTTTGTCAATATCTTTTTTAAATACATTCATATCACTTAAACAATTTAACAAAATATGATATGTCATATTTTCTATAAATATTCTTTGTTTTTTAGCCAATAACTACTCTTTTAATTAAAATTATTAAAATAGTATAGGAAAACAGCTTTAAAAAAGATTAAATCACTCGTAATGTATTTTTTATAAAATAAATTGGGGTCAGAGTGATTTAAATAGTTTATGCTATATTGTAGTCATCATCAATAATAGTCCTAACAGCTGTAAGTGTGCTTGTATTATCCCCAAGACTTCCATAAGAAGGATTTGTAACATCTAAATAGAAAGTTTCATTTCCTTCTGAAATATTATCTCCTAAAACTTCTACTGGTATAATAACTTGTGACTCGTCTTTATATAAAGTTATAACTCCTGATGTTGCAATATAATCTTCACCTGCCGTTGCTGAACCATCTCTTGTGGTATAGTTTAAAGTAATATTTTCTGAAACATTATCTCTATCTTCTAAAAACTCTAGAAGAAAATAAGCATAAGAAATATCACCCTCATCTGCTTCTAAGATTTCTGTTTGAACTTCATCTCTTGAAGTAGGAGCATTTTCATAACCTTCTCTAATTGTTTTATCTATCCATTCAGAATAGTAACTTACCCTTTGCCAAGCTCCAATCTCTCCAAAACTTGAATCAATTATATTATTCACATCAAGCTCATTAAAGTTTGAAGAAAGAGAAACTGTATAAGAAGCTATACCAGCTATTAAACCATCTATAAAAGCTGGACCACCACTATCTCCACTTGCAATCATTCCTTCTGTAGTTCCATTTCCTAAATCATTAATATTTAAAAGATATCCTAAAGCATCATTTGAAGTATATCCACTATCAAAATCTGCAGCTAATATAGAACTTTGTAAAGGATCCCAAGATAAGTTAGTTTTAGAAGATAAATCAATAGAATAAAAATCAGCTTCAAAGGTATTTGTAGTTTTTAATTTTAGAATTTCAGTTTCATATTCTAACTTTCCAGTTGAACCTGAACCATAAGCTCCATATCCTACCATTGTAAAATTACTACCTAGTTCATCATCTCCTCTGTAAATATCATATCTTTCATAAAAAGCAGAGGGATTTTCATCTACAGTTAAAATTGCTATATCACCGTTTGAATTTAAAGAATCATAGTAATCATATATATTTAAAGTTGCACTATAAGCTTGTGTACCCCAAGCAGTATCGAAGTAAACTGTAATATTATCAGTATTGTATCCTTCAAAAATATGAGCAGCTGTTAAAATAGAACGACCATCATAAAGCAAAGCACCTGTTCCATAACTTTCTGTATTTGACACTCTTACAACAGCATTATAAGAATCTGTATAATTAGTTTGGTATATATAACTTCTATAGTCATTTAAATAAGTAGTCATATTAATTCTCCATTTATTTAATGTGTATAACTATATCGTTGTTTTGTTTAAAAGGTATTAGTGCAATAAATAAGATAGGAAATAAAATGGTGCCTGACACCTATATATATATTGGCTCCACTGATTTGTTATCTTATTCTCCATAATGTGACCACATTCTAGAAATTCTTACTTTCTTTTCATCTTCTTTTACTTCATAAACCAGTCTATGTTGAATATTTATTCTTCTGGAATAGGAACCATTTAAGTTTCCTACTAATTTTTCATAAGGAGGTGGGTTTTGAAATGGATCTTTTCTTATTATTTCAATAAGCTCTTTAGCTTTTTTATCTAAATTAGCACTTGATAGTTTTTTGGCATCTTTTAATGCTAATTTACTATAAAGTATTTTATACTCTACCATTCAATATCTTCACTAAACTCACTATCATCTGCATTCATAGACTCTTGAATTGAAGAAGCCATATTTGGTATAGAATTTAAATATAATGTTTCTTCTATTGCATTCCAGTCTTCTTGAGAAAGCATAACTACATTGTTTCTTTTTCCCGTAATAAGTACTGGTTCATGAGTTTGTGCTGTTTCATCCATTATATTGTAAATATCTGCTCTAACTTGACTTACGGACATAACTCGTGGCATGGTTAACCTTTTTATTTATTTACTATATTGTACTAAATATCGTACGTTTTGTCAATAAAATGGGATCTGACCCCAATATTGTTTAATTAAATCTGATTTTTTCTAAAGAAAAATATATAAAATAAGATAAATCAAGAGAAATATAAATTATTTTCTTGTTATAATAGTTTTATTATTATACTAATCATTAAGGTGAAATATGGCATTTACAGAAAATCAGAAAATTGTTGCAGAGTATTATATTGCTTCATTAGGAAGGTCTCCTGATGTTGAAGGTTTAAACTTTTGGGCGGGAAAACTTGACTCAAATGAGATGACAGTAAATCAAGTAAGAGATATGTTTTTAGACAAATCTATTCCTGAAGTTGCTGCTAGGTTTCCTGAAAATCAAGACTCTTTAACTACTGTTTCAAATATATATGAAAATGTTTTTGGTAGAGAAGGTGATGTTGAAGGACTTAATTATTGGGCAAATAGATTAGATGGTTCTATTGATGGGTTTGAACCTTTAGGTGAAAACGAGTTAATTACAATAATGATTAATACTGCTAAAGATCCTCAAAATTATATTGATGGAGCTTATCTTCAAAATAAACTTAATAATGCAGAAAACTCTTATTTAGAGGAACAAAACATAGACTACATAGTCACAAATGGGACATTTACAAATGCTAGTAATACTGATGTTATTTTACAAGATTTCGCTTTTGATATAAGTGGAACATTTAGTGGCTATGGAGAAACATTTTCATTTGATATGGAAGGTTCACTAGAAAATGGTTTTTATATAAGAGGGAATGGAGAAGAAGAATTTATAGCAGGTTATAATTTTCCAGACCAAATAATATATGAAAATGAATCATTTTATTTTAATGACTTTTTACCAACAAGTGTTTATGAAGATATACCTGATGTATCAGGACAAATGACTATGGAAGTCTCATTGATAACTAATGTAGGAACATTTACTGATGAGACGATAGGATACTTTTAATAAGTAAATAAATATAATAAATAATTAGAGTTATTTAACTTTTATATTTAAGTTGTTATTATAAAAATTATTTTTATAATTATAAACTAAATTAATAAAAGGAAAATAATGAATTTTACATATAATCAAAAGATTGTTGCAGAATATTATATAGCTTCATTGGGAAGGTCTCCTGATAAAGAAGGTTTGGATTTTTGGGCAAATAAACTTGACTCAAATGAAATGACAGTAAATCAAGTAAGAGATATGTTTTTAGACAAATCTATTCCTGAAGTTGCTGCTAGGTTTCCTGAAAATCAAGACTCTTTAAGTACTGTTTCAAATATATATGAAAATATTTTTGGTAGACAAGCTGATGAAAATGGTCTTAATTATTGGGCAAATAGATTAGATGGTTCTATTGATGGGTTTGAGCCTTTAGGTGAAAACGAGTTAATTACAATAATGCTTAATACTGCTAAAAATCCTCAAAACTATATTGATGGAGCTTATTTACAAGTTAAACTTGAAGCAGCTGAAGACTACTATGATGATTTAATGGATAATGAAATTCCTGATTTAGTAACTGATGGTTTGTACTATGGTACTTATTCTGGAGGTCAAAATGGTCATGTAGCTTTTAATATTGATGATGATATTGCTGTTGGTACTTGGTACAATACTTCCTATGGAGTAGGAAATTATTTATCTGGAATAGTAAATGAAGATTTAGGTATTATGTCTATTATCAATGATTCTGTAACTTATAATGGTACTTTTGAAAATCATACTTTAAATGGTACTTGGTCTGATAGCTCTATCGGTGCCTCAGGTACTTTTTCTGTGGAATTAGTAGCAAATAATACTATTTCTGCTGAACAATACTTAAATGATATTCTTGCTTAAATATCTAATTTTAATATATATATGGAGTAGCTAATGGCAAACTTAATTAATAACTTAGGTGGTACATTTGGTTTTGGAGAAAATTATCTAAGTAGAAATGATGACTCTTATAGTTCATACATAGATTTAAGTTCTATTTTTGAAAATGGAATAAATTTTTTTGGAGAAACATATACTGGTCTTTATGTAAATAACAATGGCAATGTAACATTTGGATATGGTTTATCAAATTATACACCAACAGTGATTGGTGGTAACTTTAGTAATCCTATAATTGCACCTTTTTGGGCTGATGTAGATACAAGAAGTACAAATTGGTATGATAGTGATATTAGTGATGGTTATGTGACTCCAAGTGAAGGAGGAACATCACAAGGTACAAATCTTACTTGGTATGATATAGATGAAGTAAATAAAACATTTACTGTTACATGGGATGATGTTGGCTATTTTAGTAGAAATACTGAAAAAGTAAATGCTTTTCAACTACAACTTATATCAACAGGAAATGGAAACTTTGATATTGTCTATAGATATGAAGATATAAACTGGACAACAGGTGATGCAAGTTATGGTTCAAATGGCTTAGGTGGAACTGTGGCAAGAGCTGGATTCTCAGCAGGAGATGGTTTAAACTACCATGAGTTTTATTTTTCTGGTGATCAAAACTTTATGTTAAACCTAGATGAAAACCAACTTACAAGTTCAAGTGAATCAGGAGTTTGGAAATATAGTGTAAATGAAGGTTCTGTAATAGGAATGGGACTTGAAAACAATGATGATACTATTATAGGAACTCCATCAAATGATATTATGGATGGAAGAAGTGGAAATGATATTTTATCTGGTGGCTTAGGTGATGATACTATAAGTGGTGGAGAAGGTGATGATATATTATATGGAAATGAAGGAAATGACTCTTTAATTGGAGGAAATGGTTCAAATCAACTTTTTGGTGGAGATGGAATAGATAGTGCTCTTTATTTAGGTATAAGAAATACTTTAGATATTAGTAGTAATGATAATGGAACATTTACAGTAACAAGTGAAGATATAGAAGATATTTTAGATAGTATTGAACTTATAAGTTTTGATGATGGAGATATGAGTGTAGATTATGCAGTTGAAGTAAGAGAAAATCAAGAAGAATTTGCAAGATTTTATAATGCATTATTTCAAAGACTTCCAGATAATGAAGGATTATCTTATTGGGTAAATGATCTTATAGATACTTCTCTTGGTGGTGGAGGAAATACTATTCAAGGTGCAGCTCAGGCTTTTGCAGATTCTCATGAGTTTCAAGAACTATATGGAAATGATGTTAATAATTCAGAGTTTATAAACCTACTATATCAAAATATATTAAATAGACAAGCAGATACAGGTGGATATAACTATTGGTTAAATGAAATAGGTTCAACAAATGATAGAGGTGGTATGATTGTTAATTTTGCAAACTCTGAGGAGTTTATAAATAATACTGAAAATGAAATAAATCAATATCTACAAGAAGTCCCTTTGGATGATTATATTTTAATTTAATTTTAAGGTAGGGTTTAGGCTCTACCTTTTTTTATGCTTAATAGATTAAACATTGTAAGGTTTATTTTTTATATAAAAAAAAGCCCAAGGTAAAAACCTTGGGCTTTGAGGCTTAAAAGAATAAATCTTTTAAGTCAATTATTATATTCTATTATTAGAATAATAATTGAGATGCAACAATTGTATTATAATCAATTGCTGTACCAGCTGCATCAGCATCTAAGTTAATAGAACCGATAACTGAACCTTTAGTTGCATTACCAGTACCTGCAGTAAAGTCAACATCTGCAACAGCAGTAATACCAGTATCAGTTACTGTTGATTTATAAACATTGTATACAGTTGCATCATGAGCTGAAGCTTCTAACCAAATGAATGTATCACCAACAGTAGATAAATCTGAACCTGCTGCAACAACATCAGTTGTATCATTATCCATAAGAACACCATCTACATTGTATGCTGAGAAATCTAAAGTATCAGCACCAGTTGCACTTTCTACTAAACCACCTTGTTGTTGAGTAGTTGATGTAGCAGTATGAATTGGAGTAGTGTCTTTATCATAAGTACCATTTGCTTCTACTTGAGATCTAACTTCTACAGTTACTTCATTTACATTTGCATCAGTATTTGTTAAATCAATATCAGTTCCATTATTTGTAGATCCATCAAAATGTTCTTCTTCATAAGAACCTGTTATAGAACCTCTTAACATTCCATTTACTTGAGTAGCAATATCTGTATCAGCCATATCAGCAGTAGCAGTGAAAGTCATAGTTTTATCACCTACAGTTACTACGATAGTTTCATTTGTGTGAGCTACAAATCCTGTTAAATCAAGATTTTGAGCTTCATCAGTAACAGTAACTGCACCTTCATCAAATCCAGCAACTGTATCATGACCGAAATGAGTACCACTAAATGCTACATTATAAGTCCAAGAACCACCATTTGAAGAGATGTCAATTAAGTCATCACCTAATCCACCATCAATAGTGATATTTGTAGCAGAACTAGCTGAAGCTACAGCATCAGTAGTTATAATAATAGTATCATCACCTTTTCCACCATCGATATCCATTTTAAATACATTTAATCCAACTGTATCAGTTGCATTTGCAAAGTTATTAGTAACAATACCATCTAAGTCAAATGCTAAGTTTAATGTATCATCACCATTTCCACCATTGTAATCAAAAGATGCTAATTCTGTTTTTGCATCATCTAATCCATATAAAGTAGTTTCAGTAACATTGTCTAAGTATTTAGCAACGATTTCATCTGTGAAACCAGCATTTAATGTTAAATCACCTGCAAATGTACTTGCGTCCATGATTTGTACATCTTTGAATGCTTCCATATTTTCTGCAGATGTATCAAAAATACCAGTAAGATTATCAGTATTTGAGTTACCAATTGTTAAGTTAGCAATACTTCCTGCTTTTGAATCAATTGTAACTTTTCTTAATGTATTATCAGTTGATTGTAAAGATGCTAATGAAGAGTTTTTAGACTTATCACCTGCAACATGTACATTAAACTCATCAAATCCAGCTAAAGTATCAGTTACTGTAATAGCTTGATTAGCATTAAATGTATTATTACCATCTTTGTTCATAGAACCGATAGTTAAATCTCCACCATCTGCTGCTAAACCTACTTTTTCTAAATCAACATTGATTGAAACTGAAGTATCAGAAGCTTTTTTCTCTGCTGATGTATCATTAAACATATCGTATGTTGGGATGAATTTAGTTGTTTGGTTCATTGCTGGTTGGTCAATATCAACATTATCTGGAGCTGTTAAAACAATTGCGTATGCATATTGGTCTAATGGATCCCCACCATTGTTTTGTCCACCGTTTGTTCTATAGAAAGATTTATCTAAAGTGATTTCAAAACCATCTAAAGCTCCATCTAATTCAACGTTTTTAAGTGCTAATGCTTCTGCTAATAAACCTGCGAATTCTTCATAAGCTTCTACACCATTTGCTGGTACATTTGCTAAGAATGCATCTAATTTATCTTGAGCGATTGTAACTACAACTTCAGTTTCACCATCAATTCTGAATTTGATACCATCAACAGCTGTATTTTCACCAAATGGTTTATCATCTTGTTGAGTTGCAAGTCTATCTTGTGTGAAGTAGTATAAACTGTTAGTTTCTACAGCACTTCTTACTAAATAATCTTGGTCATAGAATACAGTCATATCTGACTCATTCCAATCACTATCTTTGTTTCCAGTATATTCCATAGCTACTGTTTGAGAAGCAGTACCGTTTGTACCTTTAGTATTCATATTTTGAACTAATAAACTTGCATCAGAATAGTTAGAAGCAATAGTTTCAACACCATTTGTATATTTTGCATTTAAAACTACTAGATCATTATTCGCAGTTGAATTGAAATCAGCAATTTCTGCATGTAAAACAATGTTTTCAACACTGTTTGTAATAGGAGCAATAGCCATATTACTTGTAGCTTGACCATTTACATATGCACCAGCAGTTACTTGTGCGTCTAGTGTATCTTCACCAGCACCACCATTAATAACATCACCTGAACCTAAAGTGTTAACTTGTTGTCCATTTTGGTTTTGAGCTACATAAGATACAAATGTATCATCATCTGATGTACCATCAATAATGTCTTGAGAAACTTGTAAGTATTTAGTCTCACCTGGAGTACCTGGATCAACAATTAATTGCTCTTCAGCAATTGCTTTTTGATCTTCTAAATATTTACCATCAATAATATTAGCTGGGTCTTTAGCTACTGCTAACATTTCTTCTAAGATAGCTGGCTTAGTACTACTATCTAATTTTTCAGACCAGTATGCAAGTCCTTCAGCATCTGCTTCTCTTCCAAACACACTTGAGTAAATAAAGTTAATAGTTTCTTCAGATGTTTGATCTTCTGGATATCTTTCTGCTACTTCTGGAAAATCTGGGCTAAAGAACATTCCCATAAGTGCCTCTGCAGTCATTCCTGAATCTAATTGTCCAACCCAAAAATCAAAACCAGTTTGATCAGGTAGTCTACCTAATGCAGCAACATAGTATTCTGCTACAATCGATTGATTTGTGTTAAATGCCATTTTTTCTCCTTAATTAAGTTCAATCCTAGGATATCTAGTCTAACTAGATGTCATTTGTATATGAATTTTGACACGCTAATCATCTTAAGACTAGATTACAGCATGCGTTCCTAGGCGAAACTATGTAATTATAATCTGTATAAACTTAAATAATTATAAAAAGTTATGGTTTTTTTTGAAAATATCTATCTTAATTACATCCCTAATACTCAATATGTGTAGAAACTTTACAAAGGAAAATATTTATTAATTGTTGGTTTAAAATATCACTATATTATTTAATTAATTTTTGCTTTAATTTTGTATAAAAAATATCCCAATTTGGTATTTGATATTTTTCAAAAATATAGTTTTTTCTTTCTTGATATTTTGTCTTATTTTCTATGTAGTATTTTATTTTTTCTATAAGTTCAGTTTTTGAATTATCTTTTATGTATTCTACAAAGTCTAAGCCCACTTCTGGAATAGAACTATTTGAAGAAACAATTGTTATATTTGAGTATTTCAGCGATTCTACTATTGGTAAGCCATAACCTTCATAGAAAGAAAGATAAGTAACTAAAAAAGCTTTTTTATAAAAACTTACTAATGTTTCATCATCAATATTTTCAAAATGAAAAATATTTTTATCTTTTAGTGGATGGGTGTTTAAGGTATAAATAAATTCTTCTACATTCCAACCTATTTTTCCTATGAATACTATATTTAAATTTTTATAAGTTTTATTTAATATTTCAAAGGCTTCTAAAAGAAGTTTTTGTTGTTTTCTAGGTTCTATTGTTCCTACAAATAAAATAAATTTTTTTGAAAGAATATGCTCATAAGTTTTATTTATATGTTTTGCTTCTTTTTTAAAATCAGAACCTAAATAAACAACTTCAGTGGATATTTGTTTTGAATTTTCAAAAATAGTATTTTTTAATTTCAAAAAATCATTTCGTGCTGATTTTGAATCAAAAAAAACTTTATCACTATATTGAAAAATAGCTTTCATATATGGCTTAAAGTTTTTTTTTGTTTTTTCATGTAGAAATTGAGGAAAAAGTATAGGAATAAGATCATATATAAAATTATAAATTTTAAAATTCTGTTCTTTTAGTTTTTTATAAAGTGTTATTCTAGAATAAGAACTATTCCAAACAGAATCTATTTCAAAAAATATTTTTTTATTTATATTCAAATTAAATATATCTATTTTAGTATAAGTTTTAAATTGATAATTTATAACGTTATCTAAAAAAACTGTAACTTCTTTATTGTCTAAAAGATGGAAAGTGTTTTTTTCATCATAATAAAGAATTGAAATAGTAGAAGAGTCTTTTAGTGCTCTTCTAAGATATTGATTCACTACTCTTTGAATACCTGTGTTTAATCTATTCTGAATATATTGAGTTAAATCTATATAAATCATTGTTTTTTATCTTCTATAATTGACTCTATGAGTTTTGAGAAAGAGGGATAAAGAACTCTGTTTCCATGTGCACTTAAATGGTCTCCATCAAAAAATAGTGGCTTTTCATTATCATAAGCAAAACAAGTATCATTTGGACATAAGATAGGGAAAGGATCCCAAACAATAAGACTTGGGAATTTACTTTGTAAAGTATTTAAAGCATTTATAACTGGTTGTCTTGTTTGCTCTAAAAAGTCTCTTTCTACTTTTAATTCACCTTTACAAATAGGATTTGATTTATTGAACCAATCAGAACATCTAAAGGCAGGTGCAAAAAAAGTAGGTTTTGGGGCATCAATTAATACATTAATATTTTTCTTATGAAATTTTTGTATTAAAGTTGAAGTTTCATTTACTATAATTTGTCTATTTTCATTAGCTTCTTTTGAGTGTAGTTTAGTTAAAACATCATTTAAAGGGAAAACTGCATATTGGTCACAAAATCTAACCATTCTTAATGAAGCTAAAAATAAAATATCATTTGGTTTTGCTTTTTCTTCTATTTCTTTTAATATTGTATTAATATAATTCAAGCAAGAAGGATTTTTAGAAATATTTGCTGAATGAAAATCTGCAACTCCACAGCCTCCTGATGAATATTGAAAAACATTGATTTTGTATTCATCTTTTAACTGTTGAAGCATAGTACTGTAAGCTCCTGTATGAGAATCACCTAAAACAAAAATAGTATGTGAGCTAAAATCTTTTTCTGATTTTTGAGTACTAGGATATGGGTACGGATACCAAACTGTTTGATTTTTTGTTACACTTAAACTAAGAGTTGTTTGGTTAGAGAATAATTGCTTTATTCCAAAATATGATAAGGCTAATAGTAATAGTCCTGATAAAACAATTTTCCAACTTGACATTCTATGAAGAGTTTTATTTTTAAGAAAATAATTTTCTACAAAGTGATAAGATAAAACTGCAAAAATTATAGTAAGAAGTGCTGCACATATCATTTGAGTAATTGTTTGTAAACCTACAGTCCATCTAAAAAATACATAAATAGCCCAATGCCATAAATATAAAGAGTAAGATATTTTTCCTATATAAGTTAAAAAAGGATTTTCAAATACTTTTAAAAATAAAGAATTTTGATAAGATTTATGAACAAAAGCTATAATCATAAAAACAGTTCCAAATACAGGTGCTATAGCCCAAGGAAAAGGAAATGAATTTGATTTTGAAAAAACAAAACCTATTGTTATTAAAATAATTCCTGTTAGCAAAAATAATTTATTTATATTAGTTGAATGATTTACTAATTTATTAGAAGAATGTAATTTAAAAAGAAAAGCTCCTAAGGCTAATTCCCAAAATCTACTAAATAAAAGATAAAAAGCGTGTTGGGGATTTGCTGATGTTTCATAATAAGAATATATTAAAGAAAGCACAAGTAATAAAGGTAATAAATATCTTAATCCAAGTGAAATAATTTTTTTTGATGAAGATTGAAACTTGTACCACAAGAAAAATATCAAAGGAAAAACTATATAAAATTGTTCTTCAACAGCTAAAGACCAAGTGTGTACAAAGGGATTAAACTCTATTCTAGGGGAGAAATACCCATCATTGTACCAAACTAAAGCAAAATTACTAAGTCCAAATAAAGAAGCTAAACCTGTTTTGTTTATAGTATCACTTAACCAAGAAGAAGGAATAAAAAGTACTGTTATAAGTGTAGAAAAAAGTACAAAGACTAAAAATACAGGAATTAATCTAATAATTCTTCTTGAATAAAAATCTAAAGTAAATTTAAAAAAGTTTGAATTATAGTTTTTAAATAAGGAACTACTAACAACATACCCAGAAATAACAAAAAATACATCAACCCCAGTAAAACCTCCAGGCAATGCTTTTGGGTAAAGATGATATAACATAACAGAAAGAACTGCAAATGCTCTTAAACTGTCAATAGATTTTATATAGCCTAATTTATACGTATTTGTCATTTAAGAATCTTTTCCAGCTGTTTTTGGATTACTTCCCATGAAAAATTTTCTTCCACATATTTTCTACTTTTTTCAATATTTACATAATCTTTTATATTTAAGATATAATTTTTAAACTCTTTTATATCACAGTTTACAATATATTCTGCAGGAATATCAAGTCCTCTTGCTCCTATTTTAGTACTTATTACAGGTATTCCATTTGCCATATAATCAAGCATTTTTAGATTTGTTCCTGAACCTGATAACATTGGATTAATTGCAATATCTGCAATACTTAAATAAATTTCTTTTTCTTCATCAGTAACAATTCCTGTAAAACCAACATTTTTAGGTTTTTTATGTGAAGAGAAGTATCCTTCTACACTTCCTAAAATAATAAAGTTATATTCAGGTAAGGTATTTGCCAATAAAAATATTTCTTCTACTGCTTCTATATTTGGTTGATGCCAACTTCCAATAAATAAAACAATTTTTTCATTTTCTGCTTTAAAAGAGCTTTGTAACTCTTGTCTTTTTTCAGATGAAATATAAGGAACTGTATTTAAGTCTACTCCATTTGGAACTACAAGAGATTTATTAATATCAAGATTATATAACTCTTCCATAACATAAGCATCATCTTTAGAACATACTGTTGTATAAATTGAGTCTTGACAAGCTTCTTTTTCTACTTCAAAAAGTTTTTCTAATAGTTTTTTATTATAAGGGTTGTCTTCTAACATTTGTTTTTTTAAATTATATTCTACATTATGAGATTCATGAATAATTGGAATATTTACTATTTCTTTTATCAAACTATATGTGTAAGGATGACTTGTAATAATATATTTTGAAGTTGCTGCTGATTTTTTAATTTCCTCTTGTAACTTTGGTGTTTCATTATATAAATAAAGCATTGCAATATCTGTAATAGGAATACCAGCTTTTTTTTCTATTTCTATTTCTTTTTTCTCATGAATTCTACTTTTTGGAACTCTTATCTCAAAAAAATCTGGAGAAATTTCAACTTTTCTATAATTTTGATTTCTTCCAACTAAACATATTATTTCAACTTTTATAAACTTTGAGATTTCTTTATATAAATAGAATATTCTATTTTGTCCTCCTCCACGTGGTGGATAAATAGAATAAGTAGTTACAACTGTAATTTTATCTTTTTTTGTATTTTCTATTGAAGGATTTAGTAAAGAAGTAATAGTATTTTCCCATGTTATATCAACTACTGAGTTATAAACTTTTTCACCCATTTGTTTACAAAATTGAGGGTTTTCAGAAATAAAATCAATTTTTTTTGTAAGTTCAGAAACTTTTGGTTCACATACTAAGCCTGTTTCATTATCTTTTATGAATTCTACTACTCCACCTGTATCGGAGAAAGTTAATACAGGTTTATGGCACATTGCAGCTTCTATTGTGATTAATCCATAATCTTCATCATAAGGAACAAATAAGACAGCATAGGCATTTGAATAGTATTTTATAAGTTCTTCATCACTTATAAAGCCTAAAAATTCTATTCTTGAGTCATTTTTCGCTAATTTTCTTAATTGTGCTTCTAAAGGACCTGTTCCTGCAACTTTTAAAGGTATTTTTGTTTTTGATTTCAAATAAGCTTTTACTATCATTTCAATTCTTTTAGCATCATCAAGTCTACTTGCTGTAAAAAAATACTCATAAGTATTGTTGTGTAAACCTTCAAGATTTGAAGGATGATAAACTTTTTGAACTAAGGTATTTTTAGGAAAATACTCTTTTCTATTGATAACTGTTTGTGATATTGCTGAAAAAGCTTTTATATTTTCCATTGCTTTTTTATCTAAAAAATGTATTATTTTTCTTATTAAAGGACCAGGAAAATCATAAGTATTTTGAGAAATTGTAGGGTCTTTTTTTAAGTCAAATAAAGCATTGAAAAATTGATTTATACTTGTTGTACTTGGGGTATTTAAAAGATGAAGTAAATGATTTACTTTTTGATGTTTAGAAATAAATTCTTCAGGTAAAGACATTAAAGAGTAAGTATCATATAAACCTCTTAAACAATGTTGTAAATAGATATGGTGATTATTATGCTGTAACATCCAAGCTGGATATTTTGTAGTAATAACCATATCAAAATGAGAAACATCTAAACAATAAAATTTATAATAAGCATCTATTAGGTTCCAAAAATTATTTTCTTTAATAGGTATTTTTATTAACTCACATTGATGATTTGTTTTAGTATTAATATAATTAATCATTCCCCACCATAATTTTTCTGCACCTCCAATACCAAAAGGAATTGGACTTGGGGCTACTATTGCAATTTTCACATAAGTTCCTTTGAAATAATTGAAAGATTAAAAGCTAAAATTCTATTATCATTTGAGTTTTCTTCAAATAACATTGGAGTAAAGTTTGAATCTGCATAAAACTCTAAAAGTAAATTTTTTGACTTTTCTTGATTTGTTAAAGTGTAAGATAAAGTTTGTACTTCAGAATTAAAAGTAAGTTTTTCTATCTTTTTATTATTTAAGACTAATGTTATATTTTGTTCTTTTTGTGTATATGCAGGAATATATGATTTTATTTCAAAGGTAATACTTGATATGTTATTTAAATAGATATAACTATATGGTTTTGACCATCTAAATTTTTTATTTTCTAATAATTCTTCTTGATAAAAGTCTGAAGAAAATTGAATATGAGATTTAGGATAAGTATTTGTATTTTTTATTATTTTATTATCACTAGAGATTAGAAAGCTAAAACCATATAAATTAAAAAAAGTATTTTTAGGTACATTATATTCATATGCTTTATGAGCACAGTATTGACTGATGTTAAAAGCATCAAGAAAAAATTTATTTGAGCGATTATTTTTTAAATATTCCATAAGATTTTGGTCTAAATATGATACATCATAACTTTCATTTTGTTTTATGATTTCATCTAAATCATTTATTATTCCATAGGGAGTATAGACATCTACATGATTAAAAAACTGTTTAAATCTTTTTCTAGTATTTTCTTCACTCTCCATACCAATATGACCATCTACTATCGCAAAACTTTTTCTTTGTTCTTTTGTCATTTCACTATATTTGATATCACCTGTTTCAATTCCATGAATCATAGTACCATTTTCTTTTAGTAAAGATTTTAATCTTTTTATGACATTATCTTTATCTTTAAATTCAATATGTCCAAAAACATCAGAAGAAATAATATAATCAAAAGAATTAATATACTTATCAAAAAAAGTATCAAAGATATCAAGAGAATATGCTTCATCATACTGATTTAAAGTTTTTGCATATTCAACTGCTTTTGAAGACATATCTACACCAACAAGGTAGCAGTTTAATTTTTTTAATATTTTAAAAGTACCACTACCACAACCAAAATCTAAAACTTTAGAATTTGGTTTAATATAATCATAAATATACATTTGTTTTAAATTTAGAATATTATATTCATATAGTAAACTTTCTTCAATATCATAACTTACATTATGAGCAAACTTTTCTTTATAAAAAGTTTCAACATCAGTTATACCACAAGTTTCATATGTAATATCAAAATTATTATTCATATTATTTACTTCCTAATATTTTATTTACAACATTATTCCAAGAAATATTTTTTGATTTATAATGCTTTAATGCTTTAATCCCCATTTCTTTAGCTTTTTGTTTATTTTGATATAAATAATCTATTTTTTCTGCTATTTCTTTTGGATTAGGTTCAAGAATAAATCCCGTTTCATCATTTATAACAAATTCTAAAGGACCACCTGAGTCAATACAAGTTATTAAAGGTTTAGAACTTAACATTGCTTCTAAAGTTATATAACCATAATCTTCATCAAAAGGAGCAAAAAAGACACCTAAACTTCTTGCATAAAAAGTTTCTTTTTCTTCATCAGAAATATGTCCTATTAGTTTAACTTTATCTACTAACTTTAAGGATTTTATTTGTTTTTCATAGTTTTCTTTTTGTCCACCTGTTCCTGCAATTATAGCTACTACATTTGTTTTAGTATATTGCATAGCTTGAATAAGTAAATCTTGTCTTTTTAACTCTTCTAACCTACTAGGACAAAAGATAAAATCATAAGACTCTTCACAATAAAACTTCTCTTCTCTAAAAGGAGGATGATATAAAGGTATTGAAGAGATATTATTATATTTCATTAATCTATTTGAAACATTTTGACACATACTAAATCTACTTTTAATCAAGGCTAATTCTTGCGTATCACTTTTAACTATCAATTCTTTTAATTGTTTATCCTCTTCTAATGCTTTTTCTTCATTGTATAGTTCATAAACAGATCTATGTTGGTGCATAAGCCATAAGACTTTATTTTTATGCTGAACATAATAGGCAGGAAATTGTAAAACAATAACCATATCTATGTGGAAACCATTAAAGTTATTGAAATCTTGTTTTTTCCAGAACTCTATTAAATCTTCTATGTAAGAGTGAGGAGAAAACTTAAAAGGTATAGTTACTACTTCTACTTCATGTCCTGCTTTTATTAAAGCATTCTTTAATCCTTGAGTCATAAGAATAGAACCACCACTTATAAAAGGAACTTGAATAGAAGGAATTAAGATTCTCATGCTTTATAACCAATTACAACCAAGTCTCTACCTATATTTATATAATCATTTAAGTCATTAAATGGTAATTCATCAAAGTCTGATAATTTTTCATTATCTAAAATAAGCGATTTGACATTATTAAAACCTGTTTGTTTTGCTAAAAATTTTAGTGTTGCGGGATGTATAGGTTTTATATGTGTAGGGTCTAAATAAAAATCAGAAGAACCTACTAAAATATTTCTTGGGTTTGGAGTTTCAAAAATAATCATTCCACCTTTTTTTAATACTCTTAATGTCTCACTAAAAAGAGTCATTAAAACTTCAAAAGGTAAATGTTCTATTATATGAAAACCTGTAACAATTGATAAAGTTTCATCATTTAAAGATTTTAAATACGTTATTACATCTATACATTCAACATTATAGTTTGAATCTTTACAAAAAGATATCATTAATTGATTTAAATCTATTCCTTTTATATTTTTATAACCATTTTCTGATAGTAGCTCTAGCCATTCACCTCTACCACATCCTACATCTAAAATATTAATATCTAAAGAAAAGTTACTAATATAAGGAAGATATACTTTTAATTTATTTTTTATATCTTTATTTTCTCCCCTAAATTGATTTTCAAAAGATACATATAAGCTATCAAAATTATGATTTTGTTCATTAACAATAGAAATTACTTCTTCTTTATTAAAAACTTCAGAAGGTAATCTATTTTTTGCTTCTTCCACTAAAGTTTCTAAATTTTGTTTACTTAATTCAATTTGTTTAGTTCCATAGTTTACAGACTCTAAATAAAACTCGAACTCTTTTTTATCAATTTTTTCTTTTATTATTTTATTTAAACTTTCATTTTCTTTATAGAAGTTTTTTTCTAAATTTTGGAAAACAACTTCATCAACTTTTGTTTCTAAAATATCTTCTAATTGAGAATATTGTTCTTTATTTTTTATAAATTCTCTATTCATATAATTTTCAGTATGATTTAGTTTATTAACTAACTTTGGTAAAGTTACAACATAATAAATTACTTTAACAAAAGAACCTAAAAAAGGAATTTTATATATCTTAGATAGAATGTATTGTGTTTTAACACCACTAATATTTATATTTTGTTCTTTACCCTCTTTTGAAAAATGTAAAAATGCAATAATTTGTGACTTTGATAAGCTACCATTTCGTAATTTTTCTAAGTAGTATGCTCTTCCTTCATCATCGGCTTGTCTATTTAAAGTTATATTATAAGTATTGTCAATAAATTCTTCATCATTAAATTTGGTAAGATCCTCTAAATTATAGACATATGTATACTTTTTCAAGTTTAGATTTAATTTTATAAAATTAACAAAACTTCCTAATCCAAATTTTTTTAAAAATTTTCCTATAGTTTTAGCTACTTTATATAAATTGCTCTCTTTTTCTTCTAAAGTTGAAAAAGTTGGTGTCTCTTTATATTCTTCAAATTCAATATTGGTATTGAGTGGTGCTCTATTTTTTGCTTCTTCTTTCACTTTTTGTATAATCTGATCTACAGAACTATTTTTGTTTTCTGAATTTAACATATTTATTTATCCTAAAATACAACCTTAATAAATATATATTAAAGTTATTAATATTATGCTGCAAGTTGTTGATTTTACTGTAAATAGTATTTATTTCTACATGAGTATAATTAAAATTATTTTACCAATTCTCTTATATGAATTCTATTAAAGATAATTCAATTTAGTAATATTCTTAGTTTTTCAAATAGGTTTAATTTTCTATGAGTATATTTTACTATTTTTGCAGGGTTGCCTGTCACAACTGCATTATTAGGTATATCTTTTGTTACCACACTTCCTGCTCCTACAACTGCATTTGTACCAATAGTTACTCCACCTAGAATAATTGCTCCACTTGCAATCCAAGCACCTTTTTTTATATGTATTGGCTTTTCTGTAATATCTTGTTGTCTTTGTTCATTATAAACTTTATAATTATGAGCTCTTGCTAATATCTTAACACCATGCCCAAAAAAAACATAATCTTCTATTGTCACTTTACCAATAGAATCACCTGCATTAATTAAAGTATCAACTAAATATATATTTGAACCTAAAAAAATATTATGATGTCCTGTAAATACTCTAAATTTTTCTTCATAGTGTATATTTGAACCTTTATGTATGATTTTCTCAAAATCACTATTTATCATTTATTTTCTCCATTTTAGATAATTTAGGATATAGTTTACTCATACCTGTAAATATATTACCCTTAATACCTGCAATCTCAAAATCTGTAGCAAAATCTAACCAATGTAAACAATTGTCTAAATGATTTTCTCCAATAACTAAAGCTGCACTAATACTATATTTTCCAATTCCAATATTTAAATCAAGATTAAATTTTATTTTATAGGTTTCATTTTCTTGAAGATTATATTCAAAACCTTCATTCTTAGTGCTTGTTCCAAAAATATCTTGACCAAATTTATCTTTTATTAAAATACCAATATTTAAATTATTTATATTTTTGCGTGATTTAATTTCTAACTCAATTTCAGCATTTTCTCCAGAACTTATTATATTTGATTTGGAGTTCATTCCTGTTATTGTCACTTTTACAATTTCCACATCAAAAGTTCCAAAAGAGTCATTATCATTAATTATTATTTTTTCTTCATCATCATTTAACTTAGAAATTAAAAAATTATAACTGTTAATAACTTCTTCTGGTTCTCCTTCTTTAACTATTTCACCATGATTTAAAAGAATAACTCTATCACAAAGTAATTTTAGTGAGTTTAAATCATGGGATACATAAATAATACTCATATTTTGTTTTTTTCTATCTTTTAAAGCTTTTGTACATTTTGCTGAAAAATGAGCATCACCTACGGATAAAGCTTCATCTACTATTAAAACTTGTGGTTCAGAAAAAATTGCTATAGAAAAAGCTAATCTCATACGCATCCCTGAAGAATAAGTTTTTATGGGTTCAAAAATATAATCTCCCAATTCACTAAAATCTATAATCTGCTGTTTTTTATTTTTACAGTCTTCTTCTGTCATACCAATTAAAGTACCGTTTAAAAATATATTTTCATAACCAGTTAGTTCATCATTGAATCCAGTCCCTAATTCTAATAATGCTGTTACTCTACCATTTCTTATTATTTGACCTTTTGTAGGATTTATTACTCCTGCTATTATTTTTAAGATAGTAGATTTTCCTGCACCATTTACTCCTACTATTCCTAGTGTTTCACCTTCTAAAAGTTCAAAAGAAATATTCTTATTAGAAATAAACTCTTTATGATATTTTTTATTAAAAAAGATTTCTTTTAATCTATCATAGTTTGATTTATAAATTCTATATATTTTTGTTATATTCTTTACTTGTAATATACTATTAGCCATCAGATAATATCCTTTATAGTACTAATCATTTTTTTATACAAATACATTGCTAATAAAAGAAATAAAAATGACATACTACTAATTATTAATATTTTATCAATACTGGGTACTTTAGAAAAAAGGAAAATATCCTGATAAATAGAACTAAAATAAGAGAATGGATTATAAATTAATAAAAAAGGATATTTGTTTTCAATCATTTCTCTCATATAAATAATAGGAGTCATCCAAAACCATAATTGTAAGAAAATTGGAATAAATTCTCTAATATCTTTAAAAAAAGGACTAAATAAAGAAAAAATAACCCCTAAAGAAAAAGAAAATATCATTTGTAAAATCATGATAGGAATAAGAAGTAAAAAAACAAAAGTTATTTTATGTCCTATTATAAGTAAAAAGCCTAAAGCTAATAAAAAAGATATGAAAAAAATAAATAATTCTGTCAATAAGATACTTACATGAAATATATACATAGGAATATTTATTTTCTTAATTAAATTTGCTTTATCGAAGAAGGAATTATTTAACCTTGAGATAGTAGTACTAAAGCTAGTCCAAGCTAGTAAACCAGGAACTAAATATATACTATATGCATATTTACTATCAACAATATCTAGTTTCATTTTCATAAAATCTGAGAATATTACAGTATAAATAAAAATCATAATTAAAGGAGATAAAATATACCAAAATTGACCTAGACCCGTACCTACATATCTTTCTTGAAAGTCTCTTTTTGCAAAACTCAACATTAATTTTATTTTATGCTTCATTATTCTTCGTCACCTTTAAAGATTTTGTAATTAGTTGTTTGGTACTTTCTTCCCAATCTATATATTTAAATTTATTTAAGTCTTTATTAAAATTATTTTCTTTTATTATTTTAATTAAAGTTTCTTTCTTTGCTAAATCAAAATAAGTTACATAACTATGCCCTACTTCTCTATGTATGGGTATATCAGAAGCTAAAACTTGTAAATTATAATGAAGACTTTCTATAATAGGTAAGCCAAAACCTTCTGCATAAGAAGCAAATATCATTGCTTTTGAATTCTTATAGGCATAAATAAGAGCATTGTCATCAATATGGTTAAAAAGAAAAAGTCTTTTATCTAATTCTTTATGGTTTTTAATACGTTTTAGAAGTTTATCTATTTTCCAGCCTAATCTACCTATGATAACATAAGTAACATCTATACCAGAATCCCATAATTTTTCAAAAACGTCTAAAAGATATTCATGATTTTTTCTTGGTTCTAAAGTACTTATCGTTATATAAGTCTTATCTTTAATAAAAATATTTTTATATTTAGCATCTAAAGTATTTGGAGTATATTGAATATCTTTGAAATCTACTCCTAGTAGAAAATGGTCAAAAAATTTCTTATTTATATCTTTATAATTATTTTGCATAAATGACACTAACTCTTTTTCAACAGTCTTTGAAATAGAAATAAAAGCATCTGCTAAAGGATATATTTTATTAAGCCATAAAGAATAAGCCCTTGATAAATCATCACTACAATATCTACTATGAGTTATAGGAATAATATCATAAACAATACTTATTAAAAAAACTTTTTTCTGTTTTAATTCCTCTAATAATTTAAAATTACTATCTAACCAAGTTGCATCTAATAATATTAAGATATCCTTATCCTTGAAGAATACTTTTTTATTATTTTTAGGTTTCTTCAAGTAATTAAAAGCAATTAAATCATAACTTCTATTTAAATATGTAGTTAAAGAAGGTGAATATAATATTTTTTTAAAAAAAGGAATAATAGAAATTATATTTCTTATTTTTACATAAAGTTTTTTTAAATAATTTTTTATGTTGATTTTCTTCTTTGTATATGAAACTACGGGTAGTTCATTTATTTCTATATACTTGTCATTATATAAAATAACAGGAACAATATTTATACTTGTATCATTTATAAATGATGATTTTTTAACAATATTTCTTACAACACGTTGGATTCCAGTATTTAAGCCACTATAATATGTATGAGTACAATCTATATATATTTTCTGCATTATTATTGTTTTTATTTTCTTTCAAAATCATCATCAAGTCTTATAATATCATCTTCGCCTGTATATTCTCCAACTTGTGCTTCTATAAGAACAACAGGGATTTTACCTTCATTTGCCAATCTATGAACTTCTCCCATTTTGATATAAGTTGATTCATTTGGTCTTATATATTTTGTTTCATTACCTACTGTTACCGTTGCTGTTCCACTTACTACAATCCAATGTTCATTTCTATGAAAATGTTTTTGTAAAGATAGTCTAGAACCTGGTTTTACTTCTATTCTTTTTATTTTATAATTTGCATTATCTTCTAAAACAGTATAAGTTCCCCAAGGTCTATGAGCTGTTAGATGTATATTGTGAAGTTCACTATCAAGTTTTTTTAACTCATTTACTACTGTTTTTACTTTTTGGGAACTTCCTTTTTTTGAAATAAGTAAGGCATCTCCTGTATCTACAACTATTAAGTCATTTACATCTATAGTTGCTATTTTTCTTTCATTTCCATAGATTAAATTATTTTTAGAATCACATGAGATATGATTTTCATTTACTGTGTTAGCATTTTCATCTTTTGGTAATTCTTCATAAAGGGAATCAAAACTTCCTAAGTCTGACCATTCAATATCTGAAGGAATTACTTTTACTTTTGAACTTTTTTCCATTACTGCATAATCAATACTATCTTCTGGAATTTTTTCCATATCTTCATGTTTTATTCTTATCATTGAGTCACATTTTGCATTTTTAAAAGCATTAAGAGAAGTTTCATATATAATTGGAGAGTATTTTTTTAATTCTTCTAAAAATACTCCTGCTTTAAAACAGAACATTCCACTATTCCAATAATAATTACCAGCTGTTAAATATTTATTTGCAGTTTCTTCATCTGGTTTTTCATGGAAAGCTTTCACATCTAAACCATTTGCTTCAATATATCCAAAACCAGTTTCTGCAAAAGTAGGTGTTATTCCAAAAGTAACTAAAGAATCTTTTGCTGCTAACGCTTTTGCTTGATGTACCACTTTTTCATATTCTTTATAGTTTTTTATTAAATGGTCACTAGGGGTTACTAAAACAAGTTCATCATACTCCAATGCAAAACAAGCAAGTGCTATTGCAGGAGCTGTATTTCTTCCAATTGGTTCTAAAAGATAGTTATTGTTTTCTTGTTCTAATTCTTCAAGCTGATCTAATGCTAGGAAATATTGTTCTGAATTTGAAACAATGAACTGTTTATCACAAAAACTTTTGTTTCTTTGTACCGTTAGTTGAAATAAGGATTTATCAGAAAAGAGTTTTACAAATTGTTTAGGCATAAGTGTTCTACTTATAGGCCAAAGTCTTGTACCACTACCTCCACATAAAATAATATTTGTCATTTATCACCTTTTTTAATAGCTATATATTATAGGATTTTTATTATTTGATAGATTATAAATTATATCTAATAAAAGTAATATTCTCTTTTAAATGAAAGGGTCTTTTTTTACAATTTTACCTATTTTGTTTCTTCTTCAATTTTATGCTCGATAAAATTTGTAATTGCATCTTTGATATTTTCTAACTTGTTTGGGTTTCCTTGAAGTCTATCAAAGTGTTTTGAGATATCTTCATTTTCTTTTATTTTTAATTCTGCTACTTTTTCACAAATATCTAAAAAAACAGAATAAGGTACATCATCTCCTCTTTTTAGAAAATGAATTGCTCTTTGTAAAGATACAAAAGGGTTGACACTTACTTTTGAAAGGTTATTTACTTTTGTATTAATATAAGTAATAAACTCTGTTTGAATTTTACAATCAAGAATAGTAAGAAGTCTTTTTTTTGTATTATAAACACACTCAAAAGCTACTTTTGTAGAATCAAAGTCAAAACCTTCAACAAGTTCTTCTAAGGTAGCATTTTTAAACTTTTCTCTGAAAACTAATTGATAAATATCATTTTTATATCTATAGGTATATGAATTGTTTTCATACTCAAAGTAGTCTTTGTTTAAAGAGTTATTTATAAGTTCTCTATCTTCACTTACTGGAAAAATCATATCAAGGTCTCTAAAAACATCTGATTTGATACATGAACCTGCAAGGTAGAATTTTATTTCTTTTTTGGAAACTTGTTCTACCATAAGTCTTTGAAAAAATTCATTTAATTTTAATACAATATTATCAAGTCGATAATCAAAGGCTAATGCTTGTTCGTAAGAAAGTAGTTCTTGGTAGTTTTTCCAAAAATCGTAAATCAATGTTAATCCTATAAAAAATGTTGTTATATATTAAATATTTTAACAAATACAGACTTTATAGTAGTTCAATTTCAAAGTAAAATAAAATTTTTTTCTATTTCATTTTTAAGAAGTTCATCTTTTGTATTTTAATTAACTAAATCTACTTTAAAAGAAAAATCATTTCTTAGCAAATATACTCACCTTTTTGTTCTAGTTTTTAATTATTCAATTGTTTAAATCTTTTATAGATAATAATTTATATTCTATTTCATAGTTTTTATAATTTTGTAACAATTTTTGAGATTTGACAACTAGATTATTATAATTTAGTTTTTTTTCATTTAACTTTACTTCACATATCAAAAGTTTTTTTTCTATCTCATCTATTGCGACAATATCTATTTCATTTTGATTATTTCTTTCCCAATATGAACCTATTTTTGTGTATAGTTGCTGTTCTTTTAACTGTTCTACAAAAAGTTTCTCTAGAAACTTTCCTTTGAAAGTGGAAATATCTCTATATATAATCTCTTTTAACCTAGTAAAATTTTCTGCTTCTATAAGAGACTGATACTTAAAAATAAATCTAAACCAAAAAGACAAAAAGTTATCGATTATTTCATATTTTTGGATTTTTGCATTTGGTTTTGCATTTATAGGTTTAATTGAGCGTATAATATTATAATCATGTTCAAGTCTTGCAAGATGACCTGATATATTTCTTTCTAAAATTGATTCTATCTCACTTCTTGAAGTTTTTGAATCAGATATAAGAGAGAGTATCGAAAAATAGGTTCCATACTCTTTTCCAAACTCTTCAATTAATCTGTTTTTACCTTCTTGTAAAAATATAGAATTTGGTTCAATAATAGTATTTATAATTGAGTCTAAATCAAAACTTTTATTTAGAACAAAAAGCTCAATATATTTTGCAATTCCACCTGAAAATAGATAGAAATCTAATAAGTTTTTATTTGAATAGGCATTATAATCTTCTAAAATTGTTTTTAAAACAGATATTTTTAAAGGTTTTAAATCTATTTTAAAATCACATCGACCAAAGAGAGGTTCTTTATTATCTTCATAGATTTTTTTCATCAAAAAATATACTGAACCACAAGCTATGAAATGAATTTTTGTAGTTTTTTTGTTTATATCCCATAATTTTTGAATAGAAGAATAAATTGATTCATTTATTTTCAAAAACTCTTGGAACTCATCTATAATAAGGGTAAATGATGTTGTTTTTGCAAGTTCAAGTAAATATTCAAAGACTTCTTCAAATCTTGATAATTTTCCAAAGATTTTAACCTCTAGTTTAGCTATGATTTCTTCTACAAACTCTTCACAAAGTAATTGTTCACTTTTTTTTGATACAAAGAAATATAATACTTGTTCTTTTGAGTATTTTTGTAAAGCAAGTGTAGTTTTCCCTACTCGTCTTCTACCAATAAGCATTGTCATAATAGAATGCTGATATTTGAGAATATCTGCTTTTTTCAAAATCTCTAATTCTTTTTCTCTATTATAAAATTTCATTATGATAACCTTTATTATGATAACCTAGGTTATTATAGTAAGTTAATACTTAAAAATTGTTTTTATTTTAGTTCAATTTTTTCTAGGACATCTTCTGCTGTGATTAGCTTCATACAATTGTGATGTTTCAAAGGACAGGTTCTTTTCATACAAGGGGCACAATCCAAATTTTTTGTGATTATATTTTCATTTGGATTATTCCATTGATTTGTTTCTTTAAATCTTGTAGGTCCAAAAATAGCTGCTGTTTTTACTTTATATGCTGCTGCAACATGCATAGGTCCTGAATCATTTGTAATAAATAAACTTAAACCTGCTATTTTTTCTATTAACTCAGGGATTGTTGTTTTCCCTGCTAGGTTTTGGTAGTTGGTGATATTATTTTCAATAAGTTCATTTTCTATATCTTTTGCAATATCTGTTTCAGCTGGTCCTCCAAAAATAACAATATCATATTTTGAGGCAAGTTTTATTGCAAGTTTAGCAAACTCTTTTGGATACCATCTTTTTGCACTTCCATAGGTTGCTCCAGGGTTTATTCCTAAAGTTGGTTTTGGATATTTAAAGGGTGTAAAATATAGTTTTAAATCCCCTGCTTTATTTTGTAAGTTTAGTACATGGTTTACAAAGTCATTATATCTTAGGACTTGATGGATTTCTTTTTTTTCTAGTCTTTTATAGTTGAATTTCTTTTTTGCATTTATAAAAAACATCATAAGTTTTGAAGAAAAACTTCTTCTAAAGGAGATTGCTAAATCTACTTTTCCTATTTGTTTGGCTAATTTATATAGATTTATATATCGGTTACCTTGTTTTTTTGTATTGTCAACTAATACTTTTTCTATATTTTTAAAGTTTCCTAAGGCTTGGGTTGAAACAAAAGAACCCAAAAGTGTTATCTTTGCATCAGGATATGTTTTTATAATATTTTCTATTGCAGGTGTTGTCATAATTGCATCACCTAACCAAGTTGGTATTTCTATAAATATTTTCATATATTAATCTTTTTATAGTATATTGCATAAGGGAACCTTTTTGACAATAGTCTATATATATTTTTAAATATTTTATTATGAATTCCTGCATATAACCATAAAGATTCTATATCAGAGATAATTGTATCTCTAAAATAATTACCTAAACCTTTATTTTGTTTTTCATAAAATTCTTCTGCTATTTTTAAATCAATAACAACATCATCTAATAAAATTATATCTTTTATATTCATTTATTTTTTAGTTCTTCTATTGAAATATAATTTGCTTTTTCATCTTCTATTTTTTTTATTCTTTCTTCTAAAATATCATTATGCCAAGAAGGAGATTCTATATTAAAATCTTCCTTTTCTAAGCTTTCCCAAATATCATTTATCAAAATTAATTTTTCTTTTGTATTAAGATCTTTTATTTCAGCTATACCCATGATATCTCCTTACTTTTAATTTATTTTATCATTCTTTATCTTTATTTAAAACTTCTTTGAATGTATAAAATTGTGGTAGTTTTTTTATTTTACCATCTCTATTATCTACAAGTCCATATCCTGGTGCTATTAACTGATGCCAATAAACTTTTTGAACTTTTTTACTTTGTTTTGCTATTTGTATATATTCTTTCATATATTTACAATATTTTTCATTGCTTATACACTCTTTTTCACTTGTTGGAGCATAAGGTGCTGTATTTGATAAAGGCCAATTCACTTCTGTAATATAGATTTCATCACTTGTTTTAGATGATAGTTTAGCTAAAGTATAAAGTAAATTTATTTTATTTTTTGTATCAAAAATACCATATTGAGTATTACTTGGGGCTCCTCTTCTATCTACATAAAGCAAAGCACTTAATTTATCATATTTGATATTGTGAAAATTAAACATTGCTCTGATGTTATAATAATATTCAAAGTCAATGATACTTGGACCTAATAACTTTAAATTTTTATATTTATCATCTCTTAAATCTTGAGCTACTTTATAAAACTCTAAATACTCTTTTACGGCGAAGAAGCCCCATTTTGCTCTATTTATTGTAGTTCCTATTTGGTATTCACTTGCAATATTTTGAAACTTTTTAAAAATAAGGTTTAAATCTTTTTTTAGTAAATGGTGACTTTCAATATGAGTTCTATCTTGCATAATATTTAGTAAAATATTTTTAGGAGAATTTTCATTAAAACTTTCTGCAAAAGTCACATAAGAGTCTATGTTTTTCATATCCCAAAGGGGTATTCTTATTATTAAATTTTTAACTCCTAATTCTTCTACTAGTTTTTGTTGAGTATTTTCTTTATCATCTTTATCAAGGTTTACACCTAAACCTAAGAAGTCTTTATTTGAAAGTTCTTGCTTTCCTTTGAAAAATTTCATAAAAATAAGGGCAAAGGGTAAAACTAAAATAGAAGAGAAAAGCATTTTAAATAAATCAAATAAATACTTTTTTCTCATTTCTCTTTTATAGGTTTTATCTTTTATTATTTGTGGCTGGTCAGAGTATTTATCCCAAAAAAAAGGTTCTTTATTCATGTATTAACTCATATAGTCTTTTTTCTATTTCTTTATATGTTTGTCTATCATAATCATAAGAAAGCATAAAATTATTTTGATTTTCTTCATCACTTATAGTTGCCCATCTTTTTGAACTTGCAAATAAAGAGTCTCCAAAAAAAGAAAGTGTTTTTGTATTGCTTGCTCCTGCAAGGTGCATTGGTCCAGTAGAAGTACTTACAAATAAATAACATGAAGCTAAGAAGGTAGTAAATTCGTATAAGGAACCTTTTGAGTCATAAATTGTTGCTTTAAAGTTTATATTTTTTGAAATATATTCTTTTGAAATATTATCATCAGGTCCAAAACTAAAAATAATTTCATATTCACTTTGACTTATACTTCTTGCAAGGTTTATATAGTCATCAAGGCTTAGATTACCATCACTACTTCCACCAAAGCCAGGATGAAATACTATTTTCTTTTCTTTTCTTGTCTGAATATTTAAAAGTGGTTTTCTAAATTTTAGTCTAATATCTGGAAAGAGTTTTTTTGCTAAATCAAGATTATACTGCCATTCAGTTTTCTCTACTTTACTTCTTCTTTGTTTTACTCTTTTATTAAAAAAAAGTTGTGCTATTTTTGTTGCAGGGGCAACTCTTTTTTTAATACCACTTTTAAAAAGAAGTTTTCCTAAAGTAGTATCTATATAAGCACTAATACTAGCGTCAAATTTTTTTTCTTTGATTTGTTTTAAAGTATTATCTAAGTTGTCTTTATCAAAAAGAATTACATCATCTATAAACTCGATATGTGAAGCAAAATCAAAATTTATTTTTGATACAAGTGCTGTAACTTTTGTATCTGGATATTGTTCTTTTATAGCTTTAAAAAGAGGAAGAGTAACTACAAAGTCCCCTATTTTATCATGTCTTGTAATTAATAAATTCATTTTTTCAACTCTTTGTTTGCTTCATATAGCTTCATATATTTATAAAAGTTTGTTACCATATGAGAATAGGCAATTATTAAACCCACATAACCATCAAGAAAACCTCTTTTTAAAATATATGTTCTAAAAAAAGAATACATTCCATTAAAAAAAGCCTTTGTTGGAGAAGAGTTTTTTTTACCAGCATTATTTTTTGCAAAAAGTGAGGAATAGTGGTCTGCTTTTATTATGAACTGGGAAATAGTATGATAACTGTAGTGTTCTACATTTCCTTTTAAAACTTCCATTTGAAGATTTTGAGTTATGATATCTTCATGGACATCATTGCTATTGTATTTTGTAATAGTTTTATTATAAAGTCTTTTTATTTTTTGATTATTCCAACCACAATATTTGACTTGAATGTCTTTATAAAAGGCTTTAAAGTTTAGTTTATAGACTATATTTTTATCTAAAGTTTTTGTTTTTAAAGTTGTAAAAAGTTCTAAATCAACTACCTCATCACTATCAATTATCAAAATCCAATCATTTTTGGCAAAACTTGCTGCTTGATTTTTTGTCCAACCAAAACCTTTGAACTGTCCTTGCACCAAATTTACATTTGAGAAACTTTTTGCAATTTCTATTGTTTTGTCAGTTGAACCATTGTCATAAACAACAACATCAGAAAAACCTTTAAGACTTTCTAAGGTTTTCTTTATTGTATTTTCATTGTTTTTTGCTAAAACTACTACACTAATATTCATATTTTTCCTAAAATGATTTTATTAAGGCTTTAAATTTATATTTTAATATTTTTGGAAATTTAAAAATTTCATCTGCTGTTTTTAAGCCATCTGCATTTACTCTATAGTTTATTCCTTTTATTCCAGAAAAATCTTTATGAATAGCATTTCCTATTCTAAAAGAGTATTTATATACCTTATGAGTTTGTTGGGCTATTTCTTTATTAAATTTTCCAAAAGGATAAACAAAAGTTTCTACTTTGATATTTAGTTTATCTTCTAATATTTTTTTTGATAGGTTCAATTCTTGGTCTAAATCAATATTTTCTTCTAAAAGATTTGTATGAGTATGAGAATGAGAAACTATTTGAACTAAGTTACTAGCAATCATCTCTTTCATTTCTTCAAAGGTACAAAAAGTTCCTTTTTCATAGTTTTTAAATTCATCATTGTGTTCAAAACTCATTCTTAAACTTGTATCATTTTCGCAAGAATTCAAAATATATTTTGTAGGAACAGCTAATAAGGCTTTTACTTTATACTTTTTTAAAATAGGAAAGATAAGATAATAAAAATCCACATAAGCATCATCAAAAATTAAACAAGCGTAATTTCCTTTTAATTTTTCATCAGTAGGAAAGGTTGTTTTAAAATTTTCAGATATATATTTTATATGCTTTTCAAATATTTCCAAATCATTGCTACATCTATCACTGTTTACATGATGATACATTAAATTAATCAACAACTTTCTATTCCTTTGTATTTAAAACTTTCCAAGAACCTTCTTTTCTCCCACCAACTCTTTTAAGCCTACCTTCACTTTGAAGCTTTGCTATATGTTGTTTTATAGCACTTGAAGAAACACCTATTTTTTCAGCTAAACTTTCTCTTGTCATTTTATCATTTATTTCAAGAATTTCTAATATTTGTTCTTTTGTACTCTTTTGGTCAGTCTTTTGGTCAGTCTTTTGGTCAGTCTTTTGGTCAGCTTTAAAAAAAGTTGTAACTAATGCTGTCCACTCATATTCAAACTTTGGTTTTGGTAAATCATAATCTAAACATTGTTTTATAATATTATTTGTTCCTCTACCCCAGTTTTCTATATATCCACATTTATAAAATATATTTGCCATTGTAGGATTAAAAGGTTTAGATTGGTGTGGTTTATCAAATTTGTCTATAGGAACTTCTGTACTTAAAGTTGCTCCATTATACATAATAAGTTTATTTTCAAAAACTTTTATTTGTAAATTTGAAGTATTTGTATAGTCCCTATGAATAAGAGCATTTATCACTGCTTCTCTTAATGCTTCAAAAGGATATTCTAATCTTTCTCTTCTATGCATTCCTTCATATGAGATATAAGCTTTAAGATACTTTAATCTTAAAATATCCATAATCTTATCAACTTGATTTAGAAGATTTCCTTCAACTATATCACTACTTTGTATTTCTGTGTCGTTTAAAAACTTTCCTATTTTAGAATGAGATTGTATATAATATTTTTGTGGATTCTTAGCAAAAAGTAAAATAGCTGCTCTTTTTAAATAATTACCATCATAAAGATTTAATTTCCTTAATAGTTGTTCAATATTATCTTCTTTTTCAATATCAGGAACTCTATCTTTTGATAACTTTTTAAATTTTTCAATTGTTTCTAAATCTATTTCATCAAGAGTAAATTTTTCTTCAGGGATATCATCCCATGTTTTACCATACTTTTTTAATAAAAAATTTGTTAAATTACTTCCATTTAATTCTATTGTATTACTTCCACTTCTTAAATAAAATTTTCCATTATATGAAATTGGTGCATAGGTTTTTTTTATAACTATTTCTAAGTAGTTTTTTTTAGCTTGCTCTTTTAATATAATATCAACGATTATTCCTAATCGATTATTTATTTTATTTGGCAAAGTTTCAATTAACTTTTTACTATTTTCTATTCCAACTATATTTCCAAAGTCATCAAAACCTACATATAAAACTCCACCATCAGTATTTGCAAAGGCACAAACTGTTTTAAGATATTCATCCTTCCAGATTTGTTTAAATTCTGTAGTTTGAGACTCAATCAACAACTTTTTGACCTCTTAGTCTTTTTTTGAAGTTTTTTGCAGCTTTATTTGAGTTTGAAAACTTTAAAGCTAAATTTATACATTTTTCTTCATCTTGATTTATTAGCTTTGCATACTCTTTTGCAATTATTCTCAAGTCTTCATCTTTTGCCCAAAGTTTTGAAAAGTTTTTTAATCTTTCTTCTAATCTTAAAGTAGAAAATTTCATTCTATTTATATCTACTATTTTAAACTCATAATTATCATCATGCTTTTTTATTAAAATATTTCCAGGAGAGTAATCTTTATGAAAGATTTGAGCTTCATGTAAATCATAAGTAAATTTAGCAAAGGCTTTAAAAATATTCTCTTTATCTTCAAACTTTTCTTCTAAAAGTGGTTCACGAATTGTGAAATCATAGGCAAATCTTTCACTTATAAAATAACTTTGCGATAATAATCCTGAAGAATAAAACTCTACATAAGAGATTGCATTAGGCGTAAAGTTTCCTATTTTTATGGAATAATCATAAGATTTTTTTGCCTTTGAATCTTTAAAAAAAGTATAAACTATTCTGTTTAAAAAACTTGGTTTTTTAAAGGATTTAATTACTACATCTATATTGTTATGATTGATAATTTTTAATTCATTTCTAGCTTTGTGAATATTTTGATTTTTTTGCTTAAATTTATATTGGATATTTAATACTAGATTCTTAAAATCTTCGTATCCATTATTTATTTCATATTTATAATTCATTAATTTTCTTCTTATACTTTTAAAAATAATATTTGTTTTGTTAGTATATATATTATATCAAAAAATGACTTATTAGTCGGATATCTTTAGATTTAACCTTATTTCCAGTCATTCTTTTTTTGTTCTTCAATATAAGCAGCTAGATTAACTTTAGGTTCCCAACCTAAGGCTCTTGTTTTATCACTAATGACACTTGCTACCATTCTGTTTCCTTTTCTCTCAGGTAACATTTCTATTTCTCCACCAAACATTTTTGCAACTTCTAAAATAGTAAAAGCATGAGGGTTTCCAATACCATACTCATCCCCATAACCTTTTTCTCCAATTAAGATTAAAGCATTTACAGTATCATCAATGTGAGTAAAGTTTCTTTTTTGAGTTCCTGGACTTACTATTGTAAGAACTTCATTATTTTTCATTTTCTCTTTAAATAAAGCAATTAAAGTGGCATATTTACCTGTTTGTATTTCCCTTGGACCATAAACATTATAAAAATATGTGATAACATAATCTATTCCAAACCAAGCCCCATAATTTTTTACAAGTTGAGTATTTGAAGATTTACTCCAAGCATAGGGACTAGCATTTGCGTTTGCACCTTCATCACCATATTTTGTACTGCTTCCAGCATATAAAAGTTTGCACTTATGCTTTCTTACAAACTCTAAAACTGCTATTGTCCCTGATTTATTGTATTCTAAAACCTTTTTTATATCATCAAAGCTTTGTTCTACTCTTGAGTATTCTCCTAAGTGATAAACCATATTAGGTACAAAATCAATCAAAGTATCAATATCACTAGTTAAACCTTCTATATAAGTAACATTTTCAACATGATTATCTTTTGTTCCTGTAAAATAATTATCTAAGGAATATACTATATTATTAGGATCTTTTGCTAATCTTTCACAAAGATGACTTCCTACAAACCCTGCACCACCTGTAACTAGTATTTTCTTTTTTTTCATAAATAACCTTTAAATGTCACTTTGAAAAATGTCTCTGGTATAGACTTTTTCTTTAATATCTAAGATTTCTTCTTCTAATCTATTTGCAACAAGAACATCACTTAAAGATTTAAATTCATTAATATCTTTTATAACTTTTAATCCCTCAAAGGTATTTTCAGTTAATACTGGTTCATAAATTATAACTTCTACTTCTTTTCTAAGTTTTTCTATTACACCTTGAACTGCTGAACTTCTAAAGTTATCACTTCCTGCTTTCATAATAAGTCTATAAATACCAACTATTTTAGGTTTCTTTTCTAAAATTCTACTTGTAATAAACTCTTTTCTTGTTTCATTTGAATCAACTATTGCATCTATTAAATTATTTGGAACTTCTAAGAAATTTGCTTTTAGCTGTTTTGTATCTTTTGGGAAACAGTATCCTCCATATCCAAAAGAAGGATTGTTATAATGTGTTCCTATTCTTGGGTCAAGACCTACACCATCAATAATATCTTTTGTACTTAAATCATATTTTTCACAATAAGAATCTAGTTCATTGAAGTATGCAACTCTCATTGCCAAGTATGTATTTGAAAAAAGCTTTATAGCTTCTGCTTCAGTTGAATCTGTAAATAAAACTGAAACATTTTTCTTAATGGCACCCCTTTCTAAAAGAGCTGCAAAAACCATAGCTCTATCTGATTTTTCACCTACAATAATTCTACTTGGATATAAATTATCATGTAAGGCTTGTCCTTCTCTTAAAAATTCTGGACTAAATATTATATTTTGTGTATTGAATTTTTTTCTAACACTATTTACATATCCTACAGGAATTGTTGATTTTATTACCATTGTTGTATTTGGATTGATTTTTAAGACATCTTCAATTACATATTCTATTGATTTTGTATCAAAATAGTTTGTTTCTTCGTCATAATCAGTTGGTGTTGAGATAATTACAAAATCTGCATTTTCATAGGCTTCATTTTTATCTAAGGTTGCTCTAAAATTTATATTATCTTTTAATAAAAATTCACTAATATCTTTATCTTCTATTGGCGAGATTTTATTATTAAGCATTTCAACTTTTTCAGGGATTATATCTAAGGCTACTACTTCATTGTTTTGTGCTAAAAGCAGACCATTAGAAAGTCCTACATAGCCTGTTCCTGCAATTGCAATTTTCATATTACTCTCTTTTGTTTTTTTCTATAAAGAGGCTAAGTGTATCAAAAACACACTTTTAAATAATTTATGTTAAAATTTGGAAATTTAAAATAACAAAGATACTTAAATGAAAAAAAATATACTAGAGTTTTGCCTTTCCCCTGATCTTGGAGGTTTAGAACTATTTATGACAAATTGTTATAAGGAGTTTAGTAAGAAAACAACTTGTAAGGTAATTATTGAAAAGAATAAGAAGCTTGATAATTATTTTGAAGAAAAAGATGATATTCACTACTTAAAAAGAAATAAGCTATTTCCCCTCTTACCTGCACTTAAACTTGCAAAATTTATAGATGAGTATAAAATTGATATTATTCATTTTCATTGGACAAAAGATATAAATACAGTTGTTTTAGGAAAACTACTTAGTAAAAGAAAACCAAAGGTCATTCAAACAAGAAATATGACTATGACTAGATTTAAAGATGATTTCTATCATAAGTGGCTTTATAAAAATATAAATGCAATGCATGCTGTTACATATCAAGTAAAAGAACAAATAGAGAAATTTATTCCTAAAGAGATATGCCCTAAAATACATATGGTTTATATGGGAACTCAAACAAATATAAATGATAAAAAAGAGATTGAAAAGCTACAAGAAAAATATGATTTAAATAAAAAAACATTTGTAGTTGGTATTGTAGGAAGAATAGAAGAAGAAAAGGGTCAATTTTTAGTTATTGAAGCTATTAGTAAATTAAAAGAGTTAGATATAAAAGCAATGATTGTAGGACATACAATGGATGAGGAGTATTTAAACTCTTTAAAAGAAAAGATTAAAAAACTAGATATTGAAGATAAGATTATATTTACAGGCTTTACAAAAAAAGTAAATGAACATATGCAGCTTTTTGATGTAAATATTTTAGCTACGCCAAGGGAAACTTTTGGATTAGTTGTTATTGAGGCTATGGCAAATGAAGTTTGTATGATAGCAACAAATAATGGTGGTCCTTTAGAGATAATCGAAGATGGAGTTGATGGCTTATTATTTAATAGAACAAGCGAGGACTTGGCAAAAAAAATAAACTTTTTGTATGAAAATGAAGAACAAAAGAAAACTCTTGCAAAAAAAGGTTTAGAAAAAGCAAAAAGATTATTTGATCAAAAGACTCAATTAAATGAATTATATAAAGTATTAGAGGAGATAAAGTGATTAGTTTTATCCTTTAAACTTTAATTTTCTGAATATACCTTATACTATCTTTTTTTGAAAAGCCTTTAAAAAAAGAAAAAAGTATTTTTAAGCCATTTTTCTTTTTAAAAATACGAAAAAAGAGTTTGAAGAAAAGTGTAGCTTTTAATATAAATTTACCAATTAAGTTATAGTGTTTATCTAAAAGATGGTAATAAGAAATATAAAACTCTTGTTCCATCTCAAAACTTTGAATTGAACTTCCTCCTGCTTTATGAAAAATTTCTGCTTTAGGTATAAAATAAACTTTTTTACCAAAATCCCAAACTCTTTTAGATATATCTTCTTCTTCACAATAAAGGAAGAATATCGTATCAAAGCCACCTATTTCACAAAAAGTTTTTGCATCAAAAAACATACAAGAACCACTTACTACTTCTACTTGAGAATTATTTTCTAAGTTAATTTTATTACTTGGATATTTATTTTTTGAAAAAAATCTTTCTACACTATTACCAAAAATTTGTTTTAAAATATGAGGAAATTGTTTGTATGAAGAAGAATATTTTCCATTAGCATCTAAAACTTTTCCTGTTACTAAAGAAACTTCTTCATTTTTTTCTAAAAAATCTTTTAAAATTTTTGCAGAATTATTTAATAATACACAATCATTATTTATGAAGAAATAATATTCCCCTTCTGCATAATTTACACCTAGCATATTTCCACTTGCAAAACCACTATTTATAGAATTTTTTATTAATTTGATATTTTTTTTATTGAAAATATAGTTTTCTAATTTTTCTAAATCTTTTTTTTCTGAATTATTATCTACAACAACTATTTCATAAACTATATCTATTGTATTTTTATAAATACTCTCTAAGAGTTTTATTGTATAAGTAGAAGAGTTATAATTTATAGTAATAAAAGAAACTTTTTTACTAATCATTATTATAAATACCTCTTTTTATAATTCCATTATCACAAAAAAATTTATTTGCATCAAAATTTTTTTTCAATATTGCATTATTTATAATACCTTGTGAACTATCAAATCTTTTTTTATGATATAAATGAACTAAATTTGCATTAAATCTGCATGATTTAAGTTCTATTCCTAAACCTCTAAATCGCCAGCCTAAATCTACATCTTCTCCAACAGATGGTAAAGTATAAGTTTCATCAAAACCATTAATTGTAAGAATATCTTCTTTAAAACAAGACCAGTTACATCCAATAATATAATTAACCTTTTTATCTATAAAAAAAGATAAAGAAGAGTTATATGAAATATGAAATATATCTTCTAAATGTCTTGTTTTATCTTTTATCAACTTTGGTAAATAAAACCAGTACTTATTTGTAAGTTTTGAGACAGAAAGTTTCCTTTCTTTAATACTCTTAGTTACTTTCTCACCTAATTCAACTCTTTTTCCTGCTAATACAATCTTTTTTGAAGCTTGTTTAATATGATTTTCTACAAAATCATCAAAAGGTACGCAATCACCATCTATAAAAATTAAATATTCATACTTTGAAGACATAATTGCTTTATTTAAAGCAATATTTTTTCTCCAACCTATATCTTCTTGAAAAGAGTGTGTTATTTCAAAAATTTTAAACTTTTTTTTTGCTTCTTGAATATAGGTAAGCATTTCTTCACTATTTCCATCTTCTGAAATTAAAACTTCATTTGGTAAGAAAGTTTGATTAGATAAAGATTCTAAAATTAATTCTAAACTATCAACATCTTTATATACTGAGATTATTATTGTACATTTCATTTATTATATTTTCCTAAATACCATTCAATAGTTTTAACTATTCCTGTATCAAAGTTTTCATCTGCTTTCCATCCAAGTTCATTTTCTAATTTACTCGCATCTATTGCATATCTTCTATCATGTCCTGCTCTATCTTCTACGAAGGTTATTAATTCTTTATATGATGTCTTATCATTTTTAGGAACTTCTTTATCAAGTATTTCACAAATAGTATTTACTATTTGTAAATTTGTTCTTTCATTTCTTCCACCTATATTATATGTTTCACCTTTTTTTCCAGTATGATAAACTAGGTCTATACCTTTACAATGGTCTAACACATATAACCAATCTCTTATATTCTTTCCATCACCATATATTGGTATACTTTGATTAGACAATGCTTTTCTAATAATTGTTGGAATTAATTTTTCATCATGCTGTTTTGGTCCATAATTATTTGAACAATTTGTAATTATTGTATTAATTCCATATGTTTCATTATATGCTCTTATTATCATATCACTTGATGCTTTTGATGCAGAATAAGGTGAGTTTGGTGCATATGGTGTAGTTTCAGTAAAAAGTTCTTTTGGGTCTTCTGAAAGAGTTCCATATACTTCATCTGTTGAAATATGATGGAATCTACAATCTTGATAATTTGATTTATAACTAAATGGTTTATTCATCCAATATTTATATGCTACATCAATTAAAGTATATGTTCCATTTACATTTGTTTGAACAAATATACCTGGATTTTTGATGGAATTATCCACGTGAGATTCTGCTGCAAAGTGAATTACACCTTTTATATCATATTCATTAAATATCAATTCTATTAATTCTCTATTGCAGATATCTCCTTTTATAAATTTATATCTAGGATTTTTTTCACACTCTTTTAAATTTTCTAAATTTCCTGCATAGGTAAGTAAATCTAAATTTACTATATTTATATTTTCATATTTTTCTAAAAAATAAGGAACAAAATTAGAACCGATAAATCCTGCACATCCTGTAACTAATATTGTTTTATTCTCATTATTAAACATCTATTTTCCTATATATTATTTTCTTTCACCTAATCTTTTTAAGCAATCATGTAAACCATCTTTCCAGTATGGTATTTCTATATTAAATTTTGTTTTTATTTTATTTTTATTTAGAATTGAATAATGTGGTCTTTTTGCTGGTGTTGGGTAATCTTTTGTTTCTATTGGATTAACTTTACAATTTAATTTTGCCATTTTCATTATTTCTTTTGCAAAATCATACCAAGATAGTACACCTTCATTTGAATAATTATATATTTCAACTTTTTCATTATTAATTTGAGGAATTATATCTAATATAGTTTTAGCTAAATCTTTTGCATAAGTTGGTGTTCCTACTTGATCGAATATTACACCTAAAGATTCTTTTTCTTTTCCAAGTCTTAACATAGTTTTTACAAAATTATTTCCATAAAAAGAGTAAACCCAAGAGGTTCTAATTATTATTGAGTTTTTAGGGTTTATATTTATTAATTCTTTTTCACCATCAAGTTTTGTTTTACCATATATTCCTTGAGGATTTGTTTGAAACTCTTCACAATAGGGTTTAAAAGCTTTTCCATCAAACACGTAATCAGTTGAAATATGTATAAGTTTTATATTTAATTCTTTTGCAACAATTGAAAGTTTTTTTACAGCTTTTCTATTTACTAAGTCTGCATTTTCTATATCTGATTGAGCTTTATCAACTGCTGTATATGCTGCGCAGTTTATTATTGTATTAATATTATTTGTTTTACAAAAGCTTTTGATATCTTCTTTATCTGTAATATCTAAACTTATTCTATCTGTAAAGAAAAAATTATATGAATAATCTGATGAAAGTTCTTTTATTTCACTTCCTAGTTGTCCATTTGAACCTGTTATTAAAATATTAAGCATAATAATTTATTCCATATTCAAATAAATCTTTTGTTTCATTTAGTTTTGGTTGTTTTGTATCTTTGAGGGAAAGTTTTAGTTCTTCTTTTTTCAATATCCAATCTATATTTAAACTTTCATCATCAAAGGCTATTCCTCTATCATTTTGGGGACTATAATAATTATCTACTTTATAAGCAAAAATAGTATTATCTTCTAATACAACAAATCCATGGGCAAATCCTCTTGGAACTAACAATTGTTTTTTATTTTCAGAACTTAATTCAACTGCTACATATTCACCAAAAGTAGGTGAGTTTTTTCTAATATCTACTGCAACATCTAATACTCGTCCAGAAATAACTCTTACTAATTTTGTTTGAGCAGCAGGGTGTAATTGATAATGTAAGCCCCTTAAAACTCCTTTAGAACTTTTTGATTCATTATCTTGACAAAAATTTATCTTATATCCTATAAATTCTTCTAATTTATCTTGTCGAAAAGTTTCTACAAAGTATCCTCTATTATCTCCATGAATAGTTGGTTCACAAATTACTACATCAGATATTTTTGTTTTTATGAAAGTCATTAGTTTATAACCTTTCTTGGTTGATTTGCTATATTAATTAAATATTGTCCATATTGATTCTTTTTTAGAGGTTGGGCTAATTCTAACAATTTTTCTTTTGAAATATATCCCATTTCATAAGCTATCTCTTCTAAACAAGCAACTTTTAAAGATTGTCTATTTTCAATAGTTTGAATAAAACTAGAAGCTTCAAGTAAACTTTCATGAGTTCCTGTATCTAACCAAGCGTATCCTCTTCCCATTAATTCTACTTTTAATTGATCTTTTTTTAGGTACTCTTCATTAACTGTTGTTATTTCAAGTTCTCCTCTTGCTGAAGGTTTTACTTCTTTTGCTATATTTATCACACTATTTGGGTAAAAATATAATCCTACAACTGCATAATTTGATTTTGGATTATTTGGTTTCTCTTCTATTGAAATTGCATTATTATTTTCATCGAATTCTACAACTCCATATCTCTCTGGATCTTTTACATAGTATCCGAATACTGTTGCTTTGTTATCTTCTTCTACATTCTTTACAGATTGCTTTAAAAGTTGGGTTAAGCCATGTCCATAAAAAATATTATCTCCTAAAACTAAACATACATCATCATTTCTTATAAAGTCCTCACCTATTATAAATGCTTGGGCTAATCCATCTGGACTTTTTTGTTCTTTGTATTCTAGTTTTATTCCTAAATCTGTTCCATCTCCTAGGAGTTCTTCAAACCTTGGTAAATCATGTGGTGTTGATATTATTAAAATCTCTTTTATCCCTGCTAACATCAAAACTGATAAGGGATAATATATCATTGGTTTATCATATATAGGTGTTAATTGTTTTGAAACCCCTTTTGTAATAGGATAAAGTCTTGTACCACTTCCTCCTGCTAATATTATCCCTTTCATCTAATTTATTCCTTTTTCTTTTTTAATATCATTATAATTTATATCTAACTCATAATAAGTAATAAAGCTTATAAATAAAATCCAAATAGCTATAGTAAATTGTTTGTACCATAATGGGTCAGTAAAGCAACTTGCTAAATAAATCACAACAAATAAAAGTAAAATAGCTTTATGTTCTTTATTTTTAATTTTTAAAATTGTTCTTAATAATAAATAAAAAATATATAAAACCAAAAGCAATCCAAGTAAACCTAATTGAATTATTATCATTAAAAATTGATTATGAGCGTGACTTGTTGACATAAATTCTTTTGCATTTACAAAATTTCCAAACTCTTTTTTATCTAGAGTTTCATTAATTGCTAAAGAGTAATCCCCCGCTCCTACTCCTATTAAAGGGTTATTTTTAAAAATATCATAACTTACTATCCAATATGCTATTCTAATTCCTATTGAGGTGTTAAAGTTACCTGAATTTAAATGACTGAAATCTTTTTGTATCATTTTCATTCTATGATTAAAAGAATTACTAAGGTTAAATGCAAGTAAATAGATACTAAGTAATGAAAGTAAAATAAAAATAAAAGTTCTTATTTTAAATCTAAAATTATAAAAGAACATTACTATTATTGCAAAAATCAAAGCTATTTGACCAGTTCGTCCTGTGGATAAAAATAAGTTTCCTGTTGTACTTAAAAAGAATAAAAATATTGCAAGTTTTTCTTTGAAAGTATAGTCTTTTTGAAGAAGTCTATTAAATAAAATAATTGAAGTAACTGCTAAAAAGATACTGTAATCAATATGCATCATAAATGGACTTGGAGTTTGTTTTGTAGCAATACCAAACTCCCACAAGTCTAATATTACTCCATAAGCAATAAACTCACTTATAAACATTCCAAATAAAAAGGCTGTGATAATTTTATTTATATATTCTTTTTTTAAATTTAAAGCTATTATAAAAATTAATATCCAATACAAATAGAGTCGAACAAACTTTAAAGCTAATGAAAAGTCACTGGAATATAGAAGGCTAAAAAGAATTAAAAAATATAAAAGAGAAAAGGAAACTAAAAGTTTTGAAGTTTTTATTTTTTGAAACTTGTTTTTAAAGTCTCCTTCATAAATCCATAAACTTACAAAAAGTAAAACACATAAGCTTATTGAGGCTCTTGATAAAGGCATAGAAAAAGCAAAAAAAAGCATTAGATAAAAATAAAGGTTTTCTATTTTTATATTAAATATAGTATATTTTTTTTCTAAAACTAAATTCAAAAAATATTTTCCTCTTTTAATTTTTCAAGAACAAGCTCTTCACTAAGTTCTGTCATACAAATATTCTCTTTACAGTCATACATTGTTTGTGTTTTATAACAAGGACTACATGGTAAATTTTTATTTATAATAATTACTTTATTATTTGGTGTTTTATATGGTCCTGTTTGCTCAGCTGGAGTTGGTCCTACTAAACAAAAGACTGGAGTATTTACAGCTGAAGCCACATGGGAAGTTCCTGTATCAGTTGAAACTAAAGCTTTTGAGTTTTCTATTACACTTATCATTTCAGGAATAGATATCTTTCCAACTAAATCAATTATATTTTCATTATATGGTTTTAAAGGTTCAAAAAAGTGTTCTTCACCTTTTGCACCTATTAAAACAAGTTTTTCATTTTTTGGAAGCTTTTCAAGTAAAGCTTTCCATCTTTTATGTGGCCAAGCTCTATAGTTTATTCCTTTTTTCTTATTATGGGAATTACTAGGACTAATTACAAGATAGTTTTTTGTTTGAAGTGAAAACTTTTTTGCTAGTTCAAAGAAATTTCCTGCAATTAATTTAGGAAAAGATTTTTCTAAATTTGAAGGGGAGATAATACTTTGATAAAACTCTTTACAAATTTCAACCATATGAGTTTTTGTAACTTTTATATCTTCATTAAACCAACCGATTTTCTTTTTTGCTTTGGTTTTTTCAATTAAAGACTTAAATTGTTTACCCATTTCAAAATTTATTAAAATATCATAAGCTTGTTTTTTTGAAGAAGAAATTATTTCTTTTTTTTGTGAACTTAAAATTACTGGTATTTTTTTATGTTTTAAAGGAAATATTTTATTTACTCTATTATCATATTTAAAAAGTGTTGCATTAATAGGAGTAGTTACAAAATCAATAATTGTATCTTCTCCAAACTCTAATTTTAGGGCATCTATTACAGAAGTTGCATAAACTAAATCACCTAAAGCACCACATCTTATAATTAATACTTTTTTACTCATAAATATTTATAATTCCTCTAACTCTTTTAATAATCTACAAAAATCTTTTAAATCTCTAGGCATAATATTTTTTATAAAATCTTTATTGTATAAAAAAATCAAAAATCTTAAACTCTTACTTAAATCTTTTAATTTATTTATAAAGTGACTATTATTAGTTTCTTCTACATATAAATAAACAATCTCTTTATATGAGAAATCATAGTTTTTAATTTTTGACATAGATAAAAGAAGTAATAACAAATCTCTAAACTGTAGCGTTATTATATCAACACTTTTATCAAAACTATCTTCTAAATCAATTGCAAAAACTTTGTTTTGAGAATATGTAAAGTTCCTACTTTGTGCTCCACCATGATATTCATTAAGGTTATGAATATTCCCTAAAGCTAAGATATATTTTTTTAAATATAAATCAAACTGTTTTTGTGAAGCATCTGAATATTTTAAATATCCATAAATATCTCTACCACAATCACTTAATACAAAAAACTCTTCATTTGAAGCTATTACTTTAGGTACATCTACACCTAAGGTATCAAATTTTTTTAGTTTTGTAGTTTCAAATAAGATTGATTCAACGGCTGTTTTAGTTTCTACAGGAATTAAAACTTCAAAAGGAAGAAGTCTATAAAAAATTTTATGAAAAATATTTGAAGAGGTTTTTCTTCCTTTTTTTATCCAATATTTTTTATTTTGATATTCTAAACTAAAAATTTCTTTTTGTGAATTTTTAAACTCTTGTTTAACTAAGGTCTCAAAATCCTTATCTTCAAAGGGAATAAAGTTGCCCATGCTTATGTTTAAACCTTTTATGTTGCCAAAACCATATTTCAGGTTTAAGTCTTATTTGATTTTCTATCATACTATTTTGTAATTGAGTTAATTCTTTTATTTTGTTATCTGTTTTAAATTCATACTCACTTACATCTATTAGTTTTTCTATTTTTATTGTGTAATCCCTAAAATCATTCATAACACAAAATAAAGGAACTAAAACAGCATCAAACTTTAAAGCTAATCTTGCTGTAGAATCTGTAGCCATAACTTTTTGGTCAAAAAAATCTATTTCTTCACCAACTGCTATATGTTGATCAATTACAACTGCTACATGTTGATTTTGTTTTAAGGCTTTTAACATTCCTTTTGCAGCATTTTTTTTATCGACCATTATAATATTGTTTCTATTTCTTGCTTTTGTATACATATCATTTATTAAAGGGTTATTCATTTTTCTATTTACAACAGCAATTGTTCCAAACTTTAAAGCACAATAAGGAAGAGCTAATTCCCAACCTCCATAATGTGCAGTAAAAAATATGATTTTTTTACCTTTTTTTATTGCATCATGTACATAGTTTTCATTTATTATATTTGCTTTTGAAAAAATCTTCTCTTTTGAAGCAACTTGGTTTTCAACAAACTCATACATATTAAACAACAAAGATTTATATGATTGATAAAGAATTTTATCTTTTTGTTCTTTTGTCATTTCATCTTTAAAAGCAAGTTCTAAATTTGTATGAACAATTTTTTGATATTTTTTACTACTTTTACTTGCTATTTTTGCCAATAACTTCAAAAAAGGTTTTAAAATAAAGTTTGGTGTATATAAAAATAGATATTTAAAAAAGACATACAAATAATATATAAAATACTCTTTTATACTAATTTTCAAATAATAATTCCTTTGCTTTGTTAACTATAAGATTTTCATCTATTTCACTTATTGAAAAATCCTCTTTTTTTAATTTCTCAGGATTAACTTTCGAATTAGACTCAACTATTTTATTTATTTTTGTTTCATAAGTATTTCTATAACCTGGAGTACATCCAAAAATAGTAATTGAAGGAATATTTAAAGCCCAAGCCATATGAGTTGGTCCAGTATCATTTCCTATTACTAAATCTACTTTTGAAACTAATGATTTTAAATCATTCAACGAAAGCTTAGGTAAGGCAATAGCTTTTGAGTTTTCACAAATATACTGTGCTATTTTTTGCTCTTTTTCACTACCCCAAGCAATTAAAATGTTTTCTTCTAAAATATTAGATATTTTAGCAAATTTCTCTTTAGGATACATTTTTGAAGGCCAACTTGCTCCAACAATAAATAAAATATTTTTTTTATTTAGTGAAAGTAGTTCTTTAAAATCATAGGTGTTTTCAAAATATAAAAAAGCTTCTTTATTTAGAATATCTTCTTTTTTATATTCAATTTGTAAAGGCTTTAAAAGTACATCTAAATTTCTTTCAATAACATTTTTTGAATAAGCTGATTTAACTTTTATTTTGTATAAAAAAGAAGCTAATCCTTCTCTTGTAGAGTTTCTATCAAAACCTGCTCTTGTTTTACCTAAAAACTTTGAAACTAATGCTGATTTTATTAAACCTTGAGCATCAATTATTAAATCATAATTAACACTAGAATAAGACTTTATAAGTTTTATTTGAGATATAAGTTTACTTTTATCTTTTTTTATAGCTTTTAAATCTAAGGAATATATATTATTAATATGAGGATTTAATTGTAAAACTTGTGCAAACTCTTTTTGAACGAACCAATCAATTTGAATATTAGGATTTTGTTTTTTTATAAACTGTAAAGCAAGCATTGCATGGATGATATCCCCCATAGCTGATAACTTAACTATAGCAAGCTTCATATCTCTACTTTTACTTTAATACCCTTTGGTGTTTGAAGTTTAGGTATTTCACTTTGAACTAAATATATTGGTTTTTCTAAATTTATTTTTAGCTTATTATCTTTTAAAATAAAATCTACTTTAGGTTTTGACATATCTTGATTAATAGTTAAGTTTAAACTAATCATAAATGATAACCACTGCATAGTCTCAATATTAGGCAATAAAGAAGAGTATTGTTCTAAATCTTTTTTCTTAGGTAGTCTTTTTTTAGAAAATTTAATCATATGTGCGACAGTAACTCTTGATGAATGCAAAAAATCATAACTTAAGCCACTTATTATAAAATCAAAAGTACTGTCATTTGATTTATAGAAGTTTAAACTACTTCCTAAAGAGTGTAGTTTTGAAGCAATAACTAAAAGAGCTCTATATTTCTTATCAAGATTATGAACATCTTGTAAAGCATCAAATATTTGTTTTGCATTATTTCCTAAATAAGCACTTTGCTTAGGACAAATTTCAAATCTATCAAGTAAACTTCTCACACTTACATTAAAATTATGAGGAAACTTACAATTGCTATTTCTAAGAATATCACTTAAATAAACCCCTTCTCTAACCCCTACTCCTGAAGTTATTACAGTTTTAGTATTTAACTGCTCTAAAATAGTTTTAAAAATAAAAGTACCTTCTTTTATAGTGTCATATCTATCTTTTTTTATTCCTATTTCTTTTAAAGAATGATTATCTTTAGCTTCTAAAATCATATCAAAGATATAAGAGTTCAGATTTACTTCATAAGTGAAGCCATGTAAAATATCTAAAGGATAATTGTTTTTTGCCATTATAACTTTACTTAAAGCTCTAATTGTTCCTCCAATACCTACAATTGTTTGAGGAATACTATCCTCTTTTAAATCAGTTAGTTCTTTTAATTTTTCAAGAACAAAATCTTTTGCACCTTCTAAATTCTCTTTTCTAAAAAATAATTCATTTAATCTTACAGTTCCTATATCTAAAGATACACATTTTGTAATTTCACCATTTTTCACAAAAGCAAATTCAGTAGAACCTCCACCAATATCTACAGTAAGAAATTCATTTTCATGGATTAGATTTAAAGCTGCTATACCACCATAGTAAGCCTCTTTAGGTCCATCAATAACTCTAATATTTAGACCTAGTTCATTTCGTACTTTATTTATAAAAGTATTTGCATTTGGTGCATCTCTTAATGCAGAAGTTGCTACACAGATAGTTTTTCTTGATTTTAAAGCTCTTGAAATATTTAAAAAAGATTGTAAAGAATTAAAAGCCCTTCGCATAGCTGCTTCTTGAAGGTTACCATTATTTTCATAACAACCCTCAGAAATTTTCACACGACTTTTTGTTTCATTTAATAGATTAAAAGCAAATCTACTACTTTTTTCTAAAACAACCATACGCATTGAGTTGGACCCAATGTCTATAATAGTTGTTACTTTAGCCATTATTAAGCTTCTTCTTCTTGAATTTGCTCATATTTAAACTGTAATTCTTCCATAGTTTCCTGATTATCAGGATCTACTATTATACAATCAACTGGACATACTTCAACACATGCTGGTTCTTCAAAATGACCTACACATTCTGTACATCTATCTGGATCAATAATATATATTGGATCCCCTTCCTCAATAGCATAATTTGGACACTCTTCTCTACAGGCATCACATGCAATACAGTCATCAGTAATTATTAAAGACATTTACGTTTCCCCAAGTTAAATATAGTGTTGGAGTTATAACCTAAAAAAGTTTAAGTATTTCTTTAATCTGAACAAAATCATTATAGTTTTTAGCCATAATTAAGATTTTCTTATCTTTATAGACATATAAATCTTTATTTATATGTAATGCTGCAGCAATATCAAATTCTCTTAAATTTCCCATAAATAAGACAAATTTATAGTTTCTTGCATAGGCTAAAGATAGTGCAGAAGCACCAGGACTACGGTACTTTATAAAGTTATCTTTTAGTATTTTTGTTATATCTGTATAAGCATAAGCTCTTTCAAAAATAGAAATTTTAGGATTTTTAATTTCTAAGTTTTTTTCTTCTTTTTTATTTAGAATATCTATTGTTTTTATACTTTTATTATCTCTATATATCATTTTTGCAGTACAAAGATTACATACATATCCAGCTAAATATTCATTTTCTTTTCTTATGGCTACAGAAGTTCCATAATAAGGTAAGCCTGATAAAAAGTTATGGCTACCATCTAAAGGGTCAATTATGATTTTAATATTAGATTTATTTGAAATAATTCCTATTTCTTCTGAAATAATATCACCAAAAGAAGAAAGGTATTTAATAAAGATATTTTCAGCTATTAAATCAATATTTAAAGACTTATCTCCACCATAGCCAATAGAAGAAGCTTCTTCCAAGTCAGATTGAGTCATATGAATATTTATATATTCATATAACTTTTTATTTGCTTGAATAACTGCATTTGTAAATGAGTTATAATCAAACATATTTTAAGATAGTGCCTTTACTATCTCTTTTGCAGCTTCTCTACCATCAAGAGCAGCAGTTACAGCCAAGTGAGCACCTCTTTGGCAATCTCCACCTGCATAAACTTTTTTATTTGAAGTTACATAGTTTTTAGTTTCAACTCCACCCCAAGAATTAGTTTGAACATTTAATTCTTTTAAGAATTCTGGAACTTCAGGAGAAAAACCTAATGCCATAATAATAACATCTGCTTCTTCTATAAATTCACTTCCTTCATTTATAACAACTCTTTGTCTTCCTGATTCATCTGGTTCACTCATTGAAGTTGTCAGTAATTCAACACCAGTTGCTGTTTCATTGTTTACAACAATAGATTTGGGACTTACATTAAATAAATATTCAACTCCTTCTTCTTTTGCATTTACAACTTCTTTTTTACTTCCTGGCATATTTGCTTCATCTCTTCTATAAAGACATTTTACAGATTTTGCTTTTTCTCTAACTGAAGATCTAACACAGTCCATAGCAGTATCTCCACCACCAATAACAACTACATTTTTATCTTGTACATCAATAAACTCTACATCTGTATTTCCAAGATTTCTTTTTTGAATTCCTGTTAAAAAGTCCATAGCTAAATGTACATTAGAAGCATTTTCACCTTTAACACCAGCAAATCTACCTTTTTTTGCTCCTATTGCAAGATAAATAGCATCAAACTCTTCTTCAAGTTCTTTCACACTTTTATCTTTTCCAATTTCACAGTTTAAGTGAAGCTTCATTCCCGCATCTGTTAACCAGTTCATTCTTCTTTCAACAGTCGACTTATCAAGTTTGAATCCTGGAATTCCATACATTAAAAGTCCACCTGCTCTATCTTCTCTTTCAAACATTTCTACTTGAAAACCACGTCTTAGTAAAAATGTAGCTGCTGAAATTCCAGATGGTCCTGAACCGATAATTGCAACTTTTTTATCTACTTTTTTATCAGTAAAAGTTGGTTTCATACCATTTTCAAAAGCTCTTTCATTTAAATGTGTTTCAATAGCACCAATAGAAATAGCACCATGCCCAGTATTTAATGAACACGCACCTTCACAAAGAACATCTTGAGGACAAATTCTTCCTAAGATTTCAGGGAAAGGAGATGTTTCATTTGATAAAGCAAAAGCTAATTGCATATTTTTTTCAGATGTTTGTTTTAACCAAGCTGGAATATAGTTTCCTAAAGGACAACCTGTATGACAGTATGGGTCACCACACTGCATACATCTATCTGCTTGTTCTCTAGCTCTGTGTTTACCAAATACTTGATAAACTTCATTATAATCTTTTAATCTTTGTAATACATCTCTTTTTTCAGGACTAATTCTTTCAAATTTAGTAAAGTTTAACATCTTAATCTCCCTCCTCTGGATTTAGAGGTAACACTGTCATATTTTTTGGTTTTACTAACCAAAAATCTCTAATTGCAGCTCTAAAGTTTTCTAAAATAAATTCAGCTCTTAAAGACTCAGTTTCATTTAAATAATCCATTAATAATCTTTTTAAGAATAGTCTTTCTCTCTCTGTATCATCGGTATCAATTCTAACTGCTTCTATCAATTCTTGATTCATTTTATCAACAAATAATTTTTCAGGATCATAAACAAATGATAAACCACCTGTCATACCAGCACCAAAGTTAATTCCTGTATTTCCTAAGATTGCAACAATTCCACCTGTCATATATTCACAAGCATTATCACCAGTACCTTCTACTACAGCTATACAACCTGAGTTTCTAACACCAAATCTTTCTCCAACTGTTGCTCTAACATAAAGTTTACCACCAGTTGCTCCATAAAGACAAGTGTTACCAGCACCAGCAAACTCTGGACCTTGAAGTGGAGTATTAACAATAATTTTCCCTCCATTCATTCCTTTACCAACATAATCATTTGCTGCACCATCTAAATAAAGATTCATTCCTTTTGATAAAAGTGTTCCAAAAGACTGACCTGCAATACCTTTTAAGAAGATATTAATTGAACCATCAGGAAGCCCTTCATCTCCATAATATTTAGCAATTTCACCAGAAATTAATGTACCAAATGATCTATTTAAGTTACAAATAGTTTCTTTCACTTTAATTGGTGTATTTGGTTTTTCTATTGTTCTATGAACTTTTTTTAGTAGCTCTTTTTCAAATTTATTCTTATCATAAGGAGTATTAAACTCTTTTTGACAAGTATCAACACCATCAATTCTTCTAAGAACATTTTGGAAATCAAACTTTTGAGCAAATTCATCATCAATAACTTTTAATAAATCTGATCTTCCAACAACTTCTCCTAGTGATTTATAACCTAAAGAAGCTAGAATTTCTCTAACATCTTGTGCAACAAAAGTAAAGTAAGAGATAAGTCTTTCAACTGTACCTGTAAAATGATCTCTTAAGTCTTCATCTTGAGTAGCAACACCTACAGAACACTTATTTGTATGACAAATTCTTAAAATTTTACACCCAAGAAGTGTTAATGCAGCTGTACCAAAAGCATAAGATTCTGCACCAAGCATTGCAGCTTTTACTACATCAAGACCAGTTTTTAAACCACCATCTGTTTGAATATGAACAGATTCTCTTAATTGGTTAGCTTTTAAAGCATTGTGTGCTTCAGAAAGTCCCATCTCCCAAGGATTACCAGTATGCTTAATAGATGTAAGAGGAGCAGCTCCTGTACCACCATCTGCACCTGAAATAACAATTCTATCTGCATAAGCTTTTGCTACACCAGCGGCAATTGTTCCAACACCAATTGTTGATACTAATTTAACTGTAATTTTTGCTTCAGGATTAATTTGTTTTAAATCAAAAATTAATTGAGCTAAATCTTCAATAGAATAAATATCATGGTGTGGAGGAGGTGAAATAAGTGTAACACCTTCAACTGTATGTCTTAAACTTGCAATTAATGCAGTTACTTTATGTCCTGGTAATTGACCACCTTCACCTGGTTTTGCACCTTGTGCTACTTTAATCTGAATCTCTTCGGCACTTCTTAAGTAACCTGGTGTAACACCAAATCTACCTGAAGCAACTTGTTTTATTTTTGAATTTTTAAGAGAGTTAAATCTTTTTGGGTCTTCTCCACCTTCACCAGAGTTTGACATACCACCAATTGTATTCATTGCCATTGCCATTGCTTCATGAGCTTCTGGAGAAATAGAACCACAAGACATTGCAGCTGTTGCAAATCTTTTGAAAACATCTTCTATTGATTCAACTTCTGATATATCGATAGCTTCTTTATCAGAATTAAATTCAAAGAAATCTCTAATAAATTTTTGACCTCTTGTTTCAACTAATTCTTTTAATTTCTTAAAGTCTGAAATATCTTCTTTATCTTTTGCTTGTTTATTATGCATTGCATTTGTTGTAGCTGGACCATAATCATGGTATTCACCATCATTCATATATTTATAAAAACCACCTAAATCTAGTGGAAAAATATGTTTATCATCAAAGAAAGCATTAAAATGTGATTTCTCAATTCTTTTTTCAATATCTTCATATGAAAGACCTGCTAAATCTGAGTGTGAACCTTCAAAGCAGTCATTAATAATTTCATCACTTAAACCAATTATATCAAATAGTCTTGAGTTTCTATAAGAAGCAATTGTACAAATACCCATTTTAGACATAATTTTAAGAAGTCCAGCATTTAATGCTTTTTGAGTATTTTTTAATAAAGTTTGCATTTGATATTTTGAAGATACTTTAGTTTTATGAAGCTCATAAACTGAAGCATACATCATATATGGATAAATTGCTGTAACTCCATATGCTGTCATTACTGCAGCCATATGAGGATCATACACTTCTCCTGTAATAGCTATCAAAGAAACCTTACTTCTAACTCCTTCTTTTATCAAAGATTCATTTATAAATCCTATTGCCATAGCCATTGGAATTAGTTTTGTTTCTTCTGATACTTTTTGGTCAGATAAAAATACAATTGATACATTATCATTTTTAACAGAATCAATTACTTTTTCAGCTAAATTTTGTAAAGCTGTTTTTAAATCACTTTTAAATGTTGTTGAGAAAGTTTTATTTTTAAAATATTCATCATATCTTGGAGATGTTGAATCTCCAAAAGATTTTAATACATCAAATTTTTCTTTCATTAAAATAGGAGATGCAACCTTTAATCTTTTTGCATATTCTGGTTTTTCATCTAAAATATTATGAATATGCCCAAATCCAGTTTCTAAAGACATCACTATTTTTTCTCTGTATGGATCAATTGGTGGGTTTGTTACTTGGGCAAATTTTTGTCTAAAGAAATCGGTAAAATTTCTATTTACTTGAGAAAAACAGGCTAATGGTGTATCATCACCCATAGACCCTACTGGTTCTTTACCATCTTTTGCCATTGGATCAATCATTTGATCTAATACTTCATAAGTTATATTAAAATATTTTTGTTTCTTTTCTAACTCATCAATAATGTAATCTTCATTTTCTAAAAATGATTCATCTATGTACTCTTGTAAATATTCCATATCGCCATTTAACCATTGTACATAGTTTTGAGAAGATTTTAAATAATCATTAATATCATCTTCTTTTAAAACTTTTCCATGTTTTAAATCTAGTCCCATCATTTGACCAGATTGTAATCTACCTCTTTCTAAAACATTATCTTCATCTAAATCTATTGTTCCATACTCAGAAGTAACATAAATCTTGTGGTTTTTAGTAATTATATATTTTGAAGGTCTTAAACCATTTCTATCAATTAAGCAACCTATATGTCTTCCATCAGTTAAAGATACTGCTGCTGGTCCATCCCAAGCTTCCATTGCAGTTGAAGTATACTCATAAAAAGCTCTTAAATCAGAATCCATATGTGGAGCATTTTGCCATGGTGCAGGAACTAATGATCTTGCTGCTTTGAAAAAATCAACTCCATTTACAATTAAAAACTCAAACATATTATCTAATGAGGCAGAATCTGAACCACCATCTTGTAAAATAGGTAATATTCTTTTTAATTCTTCATCTGTAAAAACTTCTGATTTTATTTGTTCTGATTTTATTTGAACATTTACTCTATTTGCTTCAACTGAATTAATTTCACCATTATGTGCAATTGATCTAAAAGGTTGAGCAAGTTTCCATTGAGGTAAAGTATTTGTAGAAAATCTTTGATGAAATAATGAAAAAGAGATTTGAAAATCTTCATCTCTTAAATCAATATAAAACTTTTTAATATGCGTAGGCATTACTAGCCCTTTATACGCTATTACTTTAGATGAAAATGTTGGAATATAAAAATCTTGTTTATCTTTTAATTTGTGTTCACATTCTTTTCTAGTTAAATATAACATAGCATCAAATCTTTTTGATGTCATAAGTGCACTAGCACTAACAAAAACTTGAATTATGTGAGGTAAAGTTTCTAAAGCTTGCTCCCCCAGAGCATCAGTATCAAGAGGAACTTCTCTTGTAAATAAAACTTTTAAATCATTTTCTTCACATTGTTCTATAAAAATATCAATGTCTTCAAGATCTTTTGTAAATATCATAGCTACTGCATATGTTTCTGGTAAATCAATACCTTTTTCATTAGCTATTTTTCTCATAAATTTATTAGGCATAGATAAAAGTAAACCTGAACCATCACCAGTTTTACCATCAGCTGCCACTGCACCTCTGTGCATCATTCGCTCAAGCGAAGTTATAGCATCTTCTAAATTCTCATGACTTGGTCTATTTTTTAAATCAGCAACTAAACCAAAACCACAGTTGTCTTTAAAAGAAGTAAGTAAATCTAAATTACATCCCATCTTTATCCTTTAAATTTTGTATCTTTATATTCCTAAATAAAGTTAGAGATTGTATCGAATTTTTGTTTAAATCACGATTAAGGTAAAAATAACCTTAAGCAGATGCCTTTTTTCAAGTCATTTTTACAATTTATTGCTTTCTTTAAAATTTTGTAACATATATATTTTTTATACAACAGAATAAAAATTAAACAATGTATTTTTTTCAAAATTTGTTATTTTATACATAAGTTTTACATATCTTTTTATTATACTTTTTTTAACTCAAAACTTAAGGAGAAAAGAGATGACAAAAACAATGAAAGGGATAGTATCGAGTGTAGCGGTAGCTTCGATGTTATTATTCACAGGTTGTGGAGATACTAAAAAAGAAAACAATGAATCTCAAACAACTAAACAAACTGCTGAGCAATTTGTATTAAAATTTTCTCATGTTGTAAGTGCTAATACACCTAAAGGGCAAGCTGCTGATTTCTTTGAAAAAAGACTTGAGGAGTTATCAGAAGGTAGAATTGATGTTCAAGTTTACCCTTCTTCTCAACTTTATACTGATAATGCTGTTTTAAAAGCTTTAAAGTTAGATTCTGTTCAAATGGCTGCACCTGCTTTTTCTAAATTTGGTAAGATTGTTCCTCAATTAGCTTTATTTGATTTACCTTTCTTATTTAAAGATATTGATCATTTACATAGAGTTCAAGATGGTGAAGTTGGTCAAAAACTTAAAGATATGGTTACTGATAAGGGATATGTTGCTTTATCTTTTTGGGATAATGGTTTTAAACAATTATCTTCTTCTCAAAAACCTTTAGTTCTTCCTGAAGATGCTCAAGGTCAAAAATTTAGAATTATGTCTTCTAAAGTTTTAGAAGCTCAATTCCATGCTGTTGGTGCTAACCCTCAAATGATGCCTTTCTCTGAAGTTTATTCTGGATTACAGCAAGGTGTTATTGATGCGGCTGAGAACCCTATTTCTAATATTTATACGAAAAAGTTCCATGAGGTTCAAAAGTATTTAACTATTTCTGATCATGGTTACTTAGGTTATTTAGTTGTTTTATCTAAAAAATTCTGGAATTCTTTACCTGCTGATTTACAAGAAGATGTTAAACAAGCTATGAATGAAGCTACTGAAAAAGAAAGACAACTTGCTGCTGATTTAAACAATGAACAATTTAACTTAATCAAAGAATATGCTGATTCTACTGGTAAGTTAGAAATCCTTCATTTAACTGATGAGCAAAAAGAGGCTTGGAGAACTGCTGTTAGTAAAATTTATCCTGAATTCTACGACAACAATAAAATCGGTGAAGACCTTATTAAAGGCGCACTTAACACAAAATAACTCTCCCTCAAGACTATCGGTAATCCGATAGTCTGTTTCTTATAATAACTATCTATCTTAAATTTAACAAAAATTTATCTACATACATAAAGCTTACATATCTTTTCATTATAATCAAAGAATAATACTAAAAAGGAGAAAAGAGATGACAAAAACAATGAAAGGGATAGTATCGAGTGTAGCGGTAGCTTCGATGTTATTATTCACAGGTTGTGGAGATACTAAAAAAGAAAACAATGAATCTCAAACAACTAAACAAACTGCTGAGCAATTTGTATTAAAATTTTCTCATGTTGTAAGTGCTAATACACCTAAAGGGCAAGCTGCTGATTTCTTTGAAAAAAGACTTGAGGAGTTATCAGAAGGTAGAATTGATGTTCAAGTTTACCCTTCTTCTCAACTTTATACTGATAATGCTGTTTTAAAAGCTTTAAAGTTAGATTCTGTTCAAATGGCTGCACCTGCTTTTTCTAAATTTGGTAAGATTGTTCCTCAATTAGCTTTATTTGATTTACCTTTCTTATTTAAAGATATTGATCATTTACATAGAGTTCAAGATGGTGAAGTTGGTCAAAAACTTAAAGATATGGTTACTGATAAGGGATATGTTGCTTTATCTTTTTGGGATAATGGTTTTAAACAATTATCTTCTTCTCAAAAACCTTTAGTTCTTCCTGAAGATGCTCAAGGTCAAAAATTTAGAATTATGTCTTCTAAAGTTTTAGAAGCTCAATTCCATGCTGTTGGTGCTAACCCTCAAATGATGCCTTTCTCTGAAGTTTATTCTGGATTACAGCAAGGTGTTATTGATGCGGCTGAGAACCCTATTTCTAATATTTATACGAAAAAGTTCCATGAGGTTCAAAAGTATTTAACTATTTCTTATCATGGTTACTTAGGTTATTTAGTTGTTTTATCTAAAAAATTCTGTAATTCTTTACCTGCTGATTTACAAGAAGATGTTAAACAAGCTATGAATGAAGCTACTGAAAAAGAAAGACAACTTGCTGCTGATTTAAACAATGAACAATTTAACTTAATCAAAGAATATGCTGATTCTACTGGTAAGTTAGAAATCCTTCATTTAACTGATGAGCAAAAAGAGGCTTGGAGAACTGCTGTTAGTAAAATTTATCCTGAATTCTACGACAACAATAAAATCGGTGAAGACCTTATTAAAGGCGCATTAGCGACGGAGTAAAAAATGATTGTATTAAAAACTATTAGTAAAATTATTGGATTTATTAACCAATCAATTGCAGCCATCGGTATTTCTGCCGGGGTTGCAGTTGCATTTATAAATGTTGTAGCAAGATATGTATTTGATGCTTCACTGGTATGGGCAACAGAATTAACGGTATTCTTGTTTTTATGGAGTGTATTTTTTGGAGCAGCATACTGTTTTAAAAAAGATGCTCATATTGCAGTTACAATTATTTTGGATTTAATGCCATCTAGAATTGCAAAAATTATGCTTCTACTTTCCCATCTAGTAACTTTTATTTTCTTATGTGCTGTTTCATATTATGGATATGAATATATTTTATTAGTTATTGATTTAGATGAAAGATCAATTGATCTTTGGAATATACCAATGTGGGTAATTTATCTTGTTATCCCTATTTCTTTTGCTTTTGCAGCATATAGAGTAGCAGAAAGAATTCATGGTATTTTATCTACAAGCCATGATAAAATCTTAAAAGAGAGTGAAGCTGAAATGATTTTAGCAGAACTTGGAGAAAAACAAAGTGACAATAAAAATGAACATGTAAAAGAACTAAATAATATGGTAAAAGAAGTTGAAAAGAAAACAGGAGGAATGCTATGAGTGTAGCTGTATTATTTGGAATATTTTTCTTTTTAGTTATTTTAGGAACTCCTATTGCAATTTGTCTTGGAGCTGCTACTTTTGTAACACTATTATTATTTACTCCTATTTCACCTATTGAAGTATCAGCAATGATATTTAACAAAGTAGAACATTACTCTTTAATGGCAATTCCAATGTTTATTTTTGCAGGGAATCTATTATCAAAAGGTAGTGCTGCACAAAGAATTATTGAGTTTGCTAAATCTGTAGTAGGTCATCTTCCTGGTGGGCTTCCTATTTCTGCAATTTTTGCTTCAATAATATTTGCAGCTGTATCTGGTTCTTCTCCTGCTACTGTTGTTGCTATTGGTTCAATTATGTTTGGGGCAATTATGCAAGCTGGATATCCAAAGAAATATGCAGTCGGGACTATTGCAACAGCTGGTTCTCTTGGAATTTTGATACCACCCTCAATTGTATTAATCGTTTATGGAGTTACAGCTGAAGTTTCTATTGGTAAACTATTTATGGCTGGGGTTGTTCCTGGAATAATGCTTGGTATTATGATGATGGTTGTAACATATATTGGTGCAAGAAGATTAGGCTTTGAAAGAACTGAACCAAAACCTTTTAAAGAGAGATTAGCAAAAATGAAAGATGCCTCATGGGGACTTATGACTATTGTTTTAGTTATTGGTGGTATCTATGGAGGTATTTTTACACCAACTGAAGCTGCTGCTGTAGCTTGCGTTTGGGCATTTATCGTTTCTGTTTTTATTTATAAAGATATAAAAATCACTGAAATATGGCCAACTGCTTTAGAGTCTGCAAAAACTACTGCAATGATTATGTTTATTATTGCAAATGCAATGTTATTTGCACACTTTTTAACAATTGAAAATATTCCTCAAGCAATTACTGAAGCTTTAGTTGAAGCAAATGTAAATAAATATATGTTCTTAATAGCTGTTAACTTACTTCTAATTTTAGCTGGTTCATTTATGGAACCAAGTGCTATTATTATGATTATGGTACCTTTATTACTTCCTGTTGCCGTTGCACTTGGAATTGATCCTATTCATTTTGGTATTATTATTACAGTTAATATGGAACTTGGAATGGTATCCCCACCTGTAGGATTAAATTTATTTGTTACATCTGGACTTACTGGAATGAGTATAAAAGATGTTATTGTAGCAGCCTTCCCTTGGACAATGACTATCTTAGTAGGATTAATTTTAGTAACTTATATTCCTCAGATTACTATGTTTTTACCTAACTTGATGTATGGTGGTTAATAACAACTATAATAAATAGGACTTTTGTCCTATTTATAAAATCTTCTATCAAAAATATTTTATAAAATAAAAAAATCAAACTTTAAATTATTTTACATTATAATACTATTGTGTTACCTTTTAAGCATATAATATTCTTATAGTTACTAATAAAGTAGAATATAGGAAAAGAACATGAAAAAATTAATATTATTACTAATATTCATCTGCCTAAACTTTTTAGAAGCAAATGAAAACATAAACCTAAACCAAGAAGAAAAACAATGGATTAAAAATAATCCTATCGTAACTTTTAGTGAAGTAAACTGGATTCCACTATCAATTATTAAAGATAATAAGATGGAAGGGATAATGGCAGACTATTTAAATATTATCTCAAAAAAAACTGGAATAAAGTTTAAATATATACCTTCAGAAAACTGGAAAGATGCTATAAATAAATTTAAGAAAAAAGAGATTGATTTACTTCCAGGTGTAGATTCTAGTATGAATGAAATACACAATGGAATAATAAGTGATTTATATATTTCCTATCCAATGGTAATTGTAACATCAACATCTAAATATAAACATTTAAAAGATTTAAATAGCTTAAAAAATAAAACTATTGCTGTTCCAAAATACTACACTAGTTATAACTTTATAAAAGAGAACTATCCAAAGATAAATATAGTTCAAACAGATTCTATAACAGAAGCATTACTTCTTGTTGAAAAAGAAAGAGTTGATGCCTTTATTGGACATATTGCCACTTCTATATATTATATGACTGAAAATTATTTAAAAAATTTAAAAATATCAGGTACAACATCGTTTATGTATGACCATAGATTTTTACTTCAAAAAGACCAAAAAGTCTTATTATCTATTATTAATAAAACTATTCATTCTATCTCATATGAAGAGAAAAAAGACATATACTCAAGATGGACACAACCAACAATAATAAAAGAAAGAATAGACTATACTACTATTTTTATTATTGTATTTATGGCATCATTGATTATTATTTTTCTTATATATAGACATCAATTATTGAAAAAAATAAATCAAGATATGTTAAAAATATTAAATAGTTCTATAGATGGTGTTATAGTAAGTCAAAACAATAAATGTATTAGTATAAATAACTATGCTTTAAAAATTTTAGAATATGATAAAAAAGAGTTTTTAGGGAAAAATATTTTAGATTTAGTTATTAAAGAAGATAAGAAAACAATAATAAATAATTTGAGAAAAGAATATAATAAAACTTTTGAAATAAAAATTCTTACAGCAAAAGGAAAAGTTCTTCCTTTATTAATAAAAATAAGCAAGGCAAAAATAAATAATAAAAATGTAGTTATTTCATCTTTTGTAGATTTAACTCAAACAAAACAAAAAGAAGCTGTTTTATATCAACAATCAAAAATGGCTGCAATGGGAGAGATGATAGGGAATATTGCTCATCAATGGAGACAGCCATTATCTACAATTTCTGTAGCGGCAACAGGAGTAATAATACAAAAGGAAATGGGTACATTAAAAGATAAAGACTTATACTCAGCTTTAAATACAATAAATGATTCTAGTCAACTTTTATCAAAAATAATTGAAGACTTTAGAAACTTTTTTAGACCAAATATAAAAGAAAAAGAAAAAGTTTTTATTGAAGATTTAATTAATAATACTTTGAAACTAATTGAAGCTCAATTTAATGCACAAAGTATTCATATTATAAAAAATATTACTTGTAATGAAGAACTTTTTACAATAAATAATAAGTTAATACAAGTCTTACTAAATATATTAAATAATTCACGTGATGCACTTGAGATCTTCAATGAAACTCAAGAGAAAAAACTAATCTTTATTGATGTATTAAAAGAAGAAAATTATTTAGTAATAAAAATCTATGACAATGCCGGAGGAATAGAAGAAAAGATTATAAATAGAGTTTTTGAACCCTATTTTACTACAAAACATCAAGCACAAGGAACAGGAATTGGTTTATATATGACCGAAGAACTTGTGACAAAACATTTAGATGGTCAAATTTTTGTTTTTAATAAAAACTTTAACTATTTTAATAAAAACTATAAAGGTGCATGTTTTGAAATAAGATTTGAACTTTAAATAATTTTTCTTTAAATTTATCTAGCTAAAATTTAAAGAAAAAAAGGCTTCAAATGTTAAACTATTCTAAAATAGGTGTTATTGGTGCAGGAAATGTAGGTGCAGCTATTGTTAATGCACTTGTTCTTAGAAATATTGGTAAAGAAATAGTCTTATTTAATAGAGATAAAAATAAAGCTGTTGCCGAAGCAATGGATATCGATGATACAATTCCTTTATTATCTGAAATGAAAATCAAAGCCACTAATAAATATGAAGACATTTCTGATTGCAATGTAATTGCAATCACAGTTGGAGCAAGACAAAAAGAAGGAGAAACGAGGTTAGAACTCCTTGGAAGAAATACAAAAATTACAAAAGAAATAATAACAAAACTTGATAAATTCGCACCCAATGCTGTACTTATAATGGTATCGAATCCTGTAGATATTCTTACAAGGGTAGCACAAGAAACAAGTTCAAGAGATAAGAAAAAAATATTTGGATCAGGAACTGTTTTAGATACTTCAAGACTACGTTATCAAGTAGGAAAAGAATTAAATGTTAATAGAAAAAATGTACATATTCACGTCGTAGGAGAACATGGAGATAGTGAATTTGCAGTGTGGTCAAATGCTATTATAGGTTCAATTAAACTAAAAAACTTTCCTTTACCAAAAAATTTAGAGCTTAAAGAAATGAAAGAAAAAACTATGCAAATAGTAAAAAAAAGAGCCTATGAAATAATACAAAGAAAAGGTTATACAAATTTTGGAGTAGCAATTGCTGTTGCAAAACTTATTCAATGTGTTATAAGGGATGAGAAAAAAATATTTTCAGTTTCCGTAGGAGCAAATGAAGAATATAATCTGGAAAAAGGTACAGTATTAAGTCTTCCTTGTGTAATTGGTTCTTTAGGAATTGAACATAGACTAAGATTATCTTTAAATAAAAAAGAAAAAGTTCAACTTCTCACTGCATCAAAAAGTTTAGATGAAGCATATAAGAAAATCAAGCCTTAAATTATTAGTTGGTTTTCTTATGATATAATATTGCCTCAATTATTAAAAACTGAGGTAAAATGATAAAAAAAAGCAGATTTAATATATTTATAAAAAATGCCTTTAATATAAAGATATTCTTTGTACTATCTTTTGTATTATTTGGTTTTTTAACCACTTCTCTAACTTTTTATATAAATTACAAATATCAAGAAAAACAATTAGAAAATAAAATTATTATAGATGCAAATCTTGAAATAGAAAATAAAGTTTCAAAATTAAATAACTATTTAAAAAGATATAAAAACTACCTTTTTTCACTTAGAAAAAACGAACTTATGTTAGAATATTTACAAAAGCAAGATAAAAAGAGTAAAGATACTTTAAGTAAGTTATTTTCCCATATTATAAATTCTGACCAAAAAATAATGCAATTAAGGTTTATTGATAATAAAGGTTTAGAAAAAATTCGTTTTGAACGAACTTTTTTAGAAGAAGCTATACAAACAAAAGAATCACAACTTCAAGATAAGTCTCAAAGATACTACTTCAAAGAAACATCAAAAATTTTAGATAATACATATTGGACTTCTAATATTGATTTAAATATTGAGAATAATAAAATACAAATACCTTATGTTCCTACTTTTAGAATAGCAACCGTACTTTATGACCTGCAAGAGTTTAAAGGTATTATTATTTTTAATATTTTTATGGAAGAAATCCTAAATGAACTTCAAAAATCCAACTTATTTAAGGTTTCACTAGTTGATGAAAAAGGAGAATTCTTATTTGGAGAAACTGCATTTAACAACTCCATAAAAGATTTATCATGGTCAAAAGATTTACAAAAAAATATAAAACTAAAAAATTATTTACCAGAAGAAGTAAATGCTATTTTAAAAAGTAAAGAATATTTAAATAAAAATATTTTTTCTAAATATATAAGTGATGAATTAAATTTAAAACAAAAATTATTTTTAATTTTAGAAACAAAAAAAGATAATATTGCTCAATTGAAAAAATCAATCATCAATTCACTATTAAATATTTTATCTATTGTTTTTATTATTAGTATTTTTCTAGGTATTTTACTCTCTTTAATTCCTTCAAAACTTGCAAAAAAACTTTTTCAAGAAAAAGAAAAACTTGAAGAAATAGAGCTTCTTTTTAATGAATATATTGAAGCTATGAATATAGATAATATAATTACAAAAGCTGACTTAAAAGGTAATATCACCTATGTAAATGATAACTTCTGTAAAGTTACAGGATATACAAAAGAGGAAGCCATTGGAAAACCTCATTCACTTCTTCGTTCAAAAGATACGCCTAAAGAAACTTTCAAAGAATTATGGAACAATATACAAGATAAAAAAACTTGGACAGGAATTTTAAAAAATAGAAAAAAAGATGGTAGTTCTTATTATGTTAAATTAGCAGTTGTTCCAATACTTGATAAAAAAAATAAAATACTTGAATATGTTGGTATTAGACATGATATTACAGAACTAATGGAGCAAAAACAAAGTCTTTTGGATTTGGCAACAAAAGATAGTTTAACAAACTGTGGAAATAGAACAAAGTTAGTTGAAGAATTAGAAAAACATGATTTAAATAATATTGCAGTTATTGATATAGATAACTTTTCTTCAATAAATGACTTTTATGGACATGTTATAGGAGATGTTGTAATTAGACAATTTTCTATTTTAATTCAAAGTTATTTGAATAAAGATTTTGTACTTTATAGACTACATGCAGATAAGTTTGCTATTTTAAATAATAGTTTAGATCAAACTAAATTTACAAATTTTATTGAACTTTTAAATACAAAAATGATTGAATCAAAAATTGATTTAGGAGTGAAATCTTTTGATATACTTACTACTGTTGGAATATCATTTGAACATCAGTATGAAGTTTTATTAACAGCAGAAGTTGCGAATAAACATGCAAAGAAATTAAACAAACATTTATTAATATATTCTAAAAAACTTCAAATAGAAAGGGAATTTGAAGATAGTCTTATTTGGGTTGAAAAAATAAAAAGTGCCTTACATGATGATAGAATTGTTGTTCAATACCAACCAATTTTAAATAATAAAACAATGAAAATTGAAAAATATGAGGTTTTAGTACGAATGAAAGAAAAAGATGGGAAATTGATTTCCCCTTTTTACTTCTTAGGAATTGCTAAAAAATCTAAACAATATATTGAAATTACCAAAAAAGTAATAGATATATCTTTTAAGAAATTTGAAAATTTAGACTGTGAATTTTCTATAAACTTAACAATAGAAGATATTTTAAATAAAGAACTAATTGAATACTTAACGAAAAAAATAAAAGAATATAAAATAAATGATAAACTAGTTTTAGAATTAGTAGAGTCTGAGAATATAGAAGATTTTGACAAAATTAGTGATTTTGTAAAACAGTTTAAATCTTATGGTTGTAAAATTGCAATTGATGATTTTGGTACAGGATATAGTAACTTTGAATATCTACTTAGAATTGATGCAGATTATATAAAACTTGATGGTTCTTTAATAAAAGATATTACTATAAATGAAAGTTCAAAAGAGTTAGTAAAAACAATGATAGATTTTGCAAACAAAATGGGATTTCAAACCATTGCTGAATTTGTTTCTGATAAAGAAACTTTTGAAGAAGTCAAAAAATTAAATGTTGACTATTCTCAAGGTTTTTACCTAGGTATTCCAAATGATGATTTAATTAATGATTAATTTAAACTGTGCACCTTCTTCAATATTTTCTACAGATAATTTGCAGTGATATTTTTGTGCAATTAAAGAACTCATATAAAGACCAATTCCTGTACCACTATTTCCTTTTGTTGTAAAGTTTGCTTTAAAAATATCATCAAGTATTTCAAAAGGTATTCCTCCTGCATTATCACTTATTTCTAAAACTTTACTATCATCAGTAACATATGCTTTAACAATAATTTCTCTTTCTTTTATCTTGTTTACAATAAATGCATCTTTTGAATTATTAATAAGATTAAGTAAGATATGTTTAAACTCATTTTCAATCCCAATAATTTTAAAATCATTATCTATTTTTAAAGTTAAAGTTATTTTTTCTTTTATAAATTCATCTTTTACAAATAAAAAAACTTTTTCAATCATTGTTTTGATATCAAACTCTTCTCTTTTTTTATCTTCTCTGAAAAATGTTCTAAACTCTGTAAGTGTACAGTTCATATGCTCAATAGTAGCATTTACTTTTTTTTGAAAATCATCAATATAAGCTTCATTAACAATTCCTTCTTTGTAATCAAATTCTAAAGAATTAGAATAAAGACTTAGAATACTTAAAGGTTGAGTCCATTGGTGTGCTATTGCATCAATCATTTCACCCATAGCAGCAAATTTAGATTGTTCTAAAATAATTTTTTCTTTTTCTTTTCTTTTTAATATTTCTTCTTCTACTTTTTTTTCTAAATTGTTTTTATATTCTGCAAGTTCTTCATTTGCATTTATGAGCCTTAACTGCATTTTGTCACTTTGTTTTATAATCTTATCTAATCTTTGGCTTTTTCTTTTATAATCTTCTAATAATTCTAATAAACCATCTTTAAACTTATTATAGTCATTTTCCAAAAACTTTCCTACATATTGTGTTTTTATTTCATCTTCATTCATATTTTAAATCCTATAATAGTAATATCATCGTTTCTTTCATTTTTATTTTGATATAAAAATAAATCATTCGTTAAAAGTTCTTTCTGTTTAGATAAAGGATATAAAGAATACTTTTCTAATAATTTAAGAAAACTTCTTTTTCCAAAAGGAAAGCCTTTTTTACCACCATTTTGATCCCAATAACCATCACTTGCTAGATAAAAAGTCATTCCCTTTTGAACTTCAACTTCATGTTCATCAAAGGTATAAGAGGCTTGACTCTTTTTATAACCTACTGAATGTCTATTTCCTTTTATTATATTTACTTTTTTATTATAAGTAAAAATTAAAGGTAGCTCAGCCCCTGAAAATTTAATAATTTTTTCTTTTTTATTATAATAAATTATACTGCCATCAAAACCTACATTAGAAATAGAATCAGCAGTTTCTTGTTTTAATAAGTGTTTCATACTCTTATTAAAAATAGACAATATTTTTGCAGGACTTACTTTTTCATTATTATTTTTAATAAAAGCTATAATTTGTCTTTCTATTGCTTTTACTAACATTGTAACAAAAGCACCAGAAACTCCATGACCAGTACAATCTATTAGCATTAAAATACATTCATTATCATTAAGTTCTTCAAATAAGTAAATATCTCCACCCACTATATCTTTAGGTTCCCAAAGTTGAAAACTATCAGAAAAATGTTTTTCAAATAATTCATTTGAAGGAATAAGAGAACTTTGAATTAAAGAAGCATACTCTATACTATCTTTAGTATTTTGATGCATTAATTCTATTTCATTTTTTGCCTTTTGTAAATCAAAAGTTCGCTCTTCAACTTTCTTTTCTAAGTTTTTACTTAGGCTTTCAACAATCTTTCTATTTGTTATATCTTGACTAATTGCTTTAAAACCAATAAACTCTAAGCTTTTATTATATGCAGGTTCAATTTTTGAATACAACCAATAAGTTGTACCATCTTTTGCCATATTTTTTATTTCCCCAGACCAACGTTTTTGGGCTTTTATTGTTTGCCATAATTCTTTAAATAAGTTTTCATCTGAATCAGGATGTCGAACAATGTTACTTCCTTTTCCTTTTAGTTCAGATTCTGAATATTTTGAAATTTCACAAAAAGCTTTACTTGGATGAGTTATAATTCCATTTAAATCAGTTTGTACAAAAATCACATTTCTATCAAAAGAATCCACTAAAGATTGTAGTTCTTGCTTTTTACTAAAAATATCAGCTGTTTTTTTATCAACTAAAATTTTTAGCTTTCTATTCCAGTAAATTATTATTAGTATAATTAAAAGAATAATAAATAATAATGGTAGAAGATATGATAGTATTTTTTTAAGAGAAAAACCTAAATTTTGCTTCACTTTAACATCAATCCAACCATTATAGATTTTATCTCTTTCTTTTTGAGTTAAAGAATCAAAGACTTTATTTGTAATAGATAGAAGTTCAGGTAATTCAGGGTTGATTAAAAAATGATGTTTAAAATTAACTCCTGAATTTCCTACAATTTTAAGATTATCTTTTCCTATTTTTGTCATATAATAAATAGTTGGAGCTAAATGTCCTAAAAAAATATCTGCGTCTTTATTGGATACATTTAACAAAGCATCAAAAATATTTTCTGTTTCAATTATTTTTATATTTGGATATATCTCTTTTATATAATTATAACTTGTATAAAATTTTGGGATAGATAAAACTTTATTTTTTATATCATCTAAAGAGTCAATATAATTTACACTCTCGTTACTTATTATAACCATAGGAAAAGTAGCATATTTTTTTGAAACTGCTCCTAAGGAAGTTTCCTCTTTTGTATCTCCTATACCTGGTACTAAATCAATTTCTTTATTTTTGAACTTTTCTAAAACCTCTGGCCAGGAATTTGAAGGAACAAATTCAAATTCAATACCTGTAGCTTCAGCAACAATATTTAAATAATCTCCAATAATACCTGTCATAGAGTTTTTTTCTATAATAGCTAAAGGTTTCCAATTAACTTCACTATATCGTATAACTCTTTTTTTATCTAACCATTTATACTCTTCTTTTGTAAACTGAACTCTTCTTTTTTGGTTAAACCATTTTAATTTTAATTTATCCATTTCTTCAATAGATACTTTTTGCATAGCTTTTTTCAGTAAAGAGCCTAATATTGGTTTATCATTTCTTACTGCAATATATAAATTCTCCATTTCTGGATCATTTACTTTAACATCTGCTGTATATTTTAATCCCTTTATAACATTTTCATTCATTATATAATTTAAACTTGCTGTTTTACCTAATGTTGCATCAACTTCATCATATATTACAGCTTTAATACTATCTAAGGTATTTTTATATTTTATAATTTCTATTTTTGGATAGTTTTCTTCTAAAAACTTCTCATAAATAAAGCCTTCAACAACAGAAACTTTTTTGCCAAGTAAAGAATCAATATTTGAAATATCATCTCTAGTTTTTTTTGTTAAAATTGAAGTTATGTTTCTTGCATAAATACCTACATAAGATAAATGCTTTTGTCTTTGCTTGGTTTTTGCAATATTTAGCATTACATCAATTTCTTTATTATATGCTTTTTGTAAAGATTCGTTCCAAGTTCCAGTAACAAATTTAATTTCTAAACCTAAAGATTTTGCTAAAAGTTTTATATAATCTATTGAATAACCTTTTGCTGTTTTATGTTCATTAAAATTAAAAGGAGCCCAATCATATTCATTATGAACTTTTATAACTTTATTTTTTTCTAGCCAAAGTTTTTCTTCTTTTGTAAGATTTAGAGCATTATCACTTTCTTTGCATATTTCAAGGGAACCAATTTTTTCATTTTTGTATCTAATATCAATACTTACCTTTTCACAATTAAAGTTTAATTGTTTTGGGTTAAAACTATTTTTTATAACTTTATCTTTGTTTTTATAATAGGAAAGGTACTTTTTATTAACTAATGTATCATATAAAATCAAATATTTTATATTTTGATTATTTTTTAAATAGTTTTCTAAAATGTTTTCTAAAGAATCATTATTTAATTCATATAAATGAGGGGCAACTAAAGCAGAAATATTTTTAATATCTTTATTTATATTTCCTTGAAGAAAGTTTACAAATAAAGTAATAATTAGTATAAATTTATATATCATTTTTTATCTTTTAGAAATTTATTTATTTTTTTTATAGTAGTGTCTTCTACAAGTTTAGAACACATTAAATATCGTTTATTTCCAGTTGGAAGACCTTCCAAAGAATAATAAGATAGTTTTTTTTCATTTTTTAATAAAACATCTGCTTCTTCTTTAGAGATAAACATATAATCAGCTCTTTTATTTTTTATCAAATTAAGCATTTTTTCATGACTTGAAAATACTTCATTTTTCTTTAGTTTTGGATTTTTTAATTTTTCATCTAAAATTGTGCCATAAGAGTAGGAAGCCTTAACTAATACTTTTAGGTTACTTAAAGAAAAAAGTTTATCAATATGAATATGATTAAGAAAATTCTTATTAGATAAAGCAATAATTCCTAAAGGTTTATCTTGATATACAACAGTAGAATACTTTGAAAACTTTTCTCTTTCTTTTGTTTTAAACCAACCTAAAGCACAAATTTCTTTTGTATTTGATTTAATTTCATATAATTGTCTTTTAAAAGGTTTTTCTTTTAATATATATTCTATTTGAGCCTTATTTAAAGCATTTATAATAGGTTTTCCAACTAAACCTTTTATTGAGTCCTCTGTTTTTTCAACATAGGGTTTTCTCTGTTCAAAAACTATCTCTAAGGTATTTCCTATACAAAAAGTTAATAATATAAAGATTAATATTCTCATAAATTAAGTTCATCCTAACTAAAAAGTAATAAAATATAAGAAATATTATATCACAATTATAATACAAAAGATGATTTAAAGCTTTATTTAGTAATTATTATGTAATAAAATACTAAGGCAAAAGATGAATATAGGCTTAATACAAAACCTTGTAAAAGAAGATGGAATAATATTCTTAACTTATGGTGGATTCCTATCTCAATCACTAATAAGCTCAATGACTGAAGCTTTAGAAAAGGAAGCTCAAAAGTGTGACTTAAATATGGGCTTAGCTAATAATATTTTCACTATATTTATAGAACTTGCTCAAAATATGATGAATTATTCAAAAAACAAAACCCTTAATAATAAAGAACCTAATTCAGAAGGTTTAATAATTGTTACAAAAGATGAAAAAGGAAAATACTATATTCATAGCCAAAATATAGTAAGTATTGACGATAAAAATAAATTAGAAAATAAATTAAATCACATAAATACCTTATCCAATGAAAAAATTAAAGAAGAATATAAAGAACTTAGAAGAAGTGGAAAACTCACCCATGAAAAAGGTGGAGGAATTGGTTTTTATGAAATTGCCAAAAAAAGTGATAAAATAGATTTTGAATTTAAAAATATAAATAATGATAAATTCTATTTCCATTTTATAGCAGAAATTAATACAAACAAGGAGAATTCAATTTAATGGAAAGTTTAATAATTGAAGAAACCAAATATACCCCGTATATTAAATTTGATGCAGAAAGTAAAGTTTTTGAATTAATGGGTAAATCCTACCCTGAGAATACATTTGAATTTTATAAACCAATGATAGAATGGATTGAAAAATATTTTCAAGAAATCCAAGATGAAAGAACAATTATAAATTTGGAAATCATATATTTTAATTCTAGTTCTTCTAAACTTTTTTTTGATTTCTTTGATTTAATTGAAGAAGCACATAATAAGGGTAAAAGTATAGAAATTAATTGGATTTATGATAAAGAAAATGAGAGTGCTTTAGAAGCAGGAGAAGATTTTAAAGAAGACTTTGAGGGACTGGAGTTTAATCTAGTTGAAAAATAATGGAAAATAAACTAATTTCAGAATTAGAAGAACTACAAAAAAACTTTACTACTACAACAAATAAACTAATAAAAGATATTAAGCGTCATGATAAAATTATGCTTAGAAGTGATAAAAGACAAAGACATGAATACGACGAACTACAAAAAAAGCTTAAAGAGGTTGAAGAATTAAGTAAAGAGATAGAAGAAACACAAAAAGAAGTTGTTTTTACTATGGGAGCAATAGGAGAAAGTAGAAGTAAAGAAACAGGTAACCATGTAAAAAGAGTTGCAGAGTATTCAAAAATTTTAGCTTTATATTATGGTTTACCTGAAAAAGAAGCTGAAATGTTAAAACAAGCAAGTCCTATGCATGATATTGGAAAAGTAGCTATTCCTGACTCAGTTTTAAATAAACCAGGAAAATTTAATGAGGAAGAAAGAAAAATAATGGATACCCATGCTCAATTGGGTTATGATATGCTTAAACATTCAAATAGATCACTTTTAAAGTGTGCTTCCATTGTGGCATATGAACATCATGAAAAGTGGGATGGAACAGGTTATCCAAGAAAACTAAAAGCAGAGGAAATTCATATTTATGGAAGAATCACAGCTCTTGCTGATGTTTTTGATGCCTTAGGAAGCGATAGATGTTATAAAAAAGCTTGGGAAGATGAAAGAATATTTAAACTTTTTAAAGAAGAAAAAGGAAAGCATTTTGACCCTAAATTAGTAGATATTTTCTTTGAACATTTAGATGAATTCTTAAAAATTAGAGAAGAGTTAAAAGATACATTCGAATAGCTTTACTTTGGATAACTTACTATTGCTACAATTAAAGCTTGTAAAGCTAAAACAATCCATAATATTTTATTTGAATTTTCATCAAACCATTTATTAAACTTTTTAAAATAACTCATGATTTCTTCTTTTTAATTTGGTAAAATAATTTCAAATCTTGCACCCAAAGAACCATCTTTTACTAATAGTTTACCATTTATATTTTTTTCAACAATAGTTTTTGACATATAAAGCCCTATTCCTGTACCATCACTATCTTTTTTTGTGGTGAAATATGGTTCAAATATTTTACTTTTTGGCTCAACTTTAATTCCTCCACCATTATCTTCAATATATAAAATTGTAATATCATTTATTTTTCTCGTATAAATTTTTATCCAAGGATTTTCAACTTTTTTTTGAATTAAAACATCTTTTGCATTTGTAATAATATTTAGTAAAACCTGTTGGAACTCATTTGCATATGTATTCAAAGTTATATTTTTTGCTATATCTATTTCTATTTTAATATTATTATTTGCCAAGGCACTTGAAACTATTGTAATAGTTGAATCAACTGCTTCTCTTAAAGAAAACTTTTCTTTTTCTTTTTTAGGTAAAAAGAAATTTCTAAAATCATCAATTGTATGAGACATATATTCTAATACAACTTCTGCTTCTTTTGTTTTTTTATCCATTAATTCATCATCTAATTTTTGAGTATAATATTTAAATTTTATATTCATAAGAATAGATGAAAGTTCTGAAAGGGGTTGTCTCCATTGGTGAGCAATATTCGAAATCATTTCCCCAAGAGCAATAAATTTTGATTTTTGAACTAAAAGTTGTTCTTGTTCTCTATTTTTCTCAATCTCATTTTGAACTCTTCTTTCTAAAGTTTCATTTAATTCATTCAATTCATCAGTTTTTGCCTTTACTCTTTTTTGATAAGACTTTAAAACATCGTCAATTTTTTGAGAAACTAAAATTGATATTACAATTGCTATTGATAAAAACATTAAAAAAAGTAAAATATTTTGAACTACTTGATTTTTAATAGTTTTTTGAAGTTCTTCTTTATTTTTAGCAATTTCATTTTCTATATCATCGGTATAAACACCTACAGCAATGACCCATTTCCATCTTGGATAATATTTAAAATATGATAATTTCTGATTAACTTCATTTGTTCCAACTTTTTTATAAGCATATTGACTGTAAGAATCTCCTTTTTTTCTAATATTTTTCATAAACTCTTCACGGAATTTTTTTCCATTAGCATCTTTATAATTTGTTGATAAAAGATTTCCTCTTAAGTCTGGTCTATTAGGATTTACTAACATTACTGCAAAATTATCACCACCATTTATATCTAAAATATCATATACAAAGATATAATTACTTTTATTAGAATCAAAGGATATATTATTTAAAAGTCGAACTGTATCTTTTTTTAATTCTTCTTCACTTTCATCATTTTTTGTAGCATTATATTTGATAATATCAATTATTGTATCAATCTCTTTTTTTAAAGACATTTTTTGTGTTTTATAATACTCTTGAACATATCTATCCATTTGTTTATCAAAGTCTTCATAAGTTTTTTTTACATAAAAATATGAAATCATAAGAATCATAGTTGACATAATTATGATAAAGACATAAATAGTGATTTTTGAGATATTTTGCTCTGTAATTAGTTTCAAGTTCTAAACCCTAATGATATTTTTGATATGATAACATACTTTTTATAATAGGATTTTTCATATGGATAAATCATTAATTTCAAATTTAAAAAATTTTACTATTTTATATATTGAAGATGAAGAAGGCATAAGAACTAATATAACAGAGATTTTAAAAGACTTATTCAAAGAAACATATATTGCAAAAAATGCAAAAGAAGGATTTAGTCTTTATGAAAAGAATCGTCCAGATTTAATTATAACTGATATAAAAATGCCAAATGAGTCAGGAATAGACCTTATAAAGAAAATTAGAAAAAATGATAGTAAAGTAAGAGTTATTATAACTTCTGCACATACAGACTTAGAATATATGCTTGAAGCTACAGAACTTCATTTAATAAAATATATTGTAAAACCTTTAACTGAAGCAAAATTAACTGAAGCATTAGAAGCTTTTGTTAAAAGTTTTGATAATACAAGAATATATATTTTACAAGAAAATTGGCTTTTTGATGAAAGTAAATCTCTAATTCAATCTCCCGATGAAGAGTTTAGATTAACAAAAAAAGAAAACCTATTTTTAAAACTTTTAATACAAAAAAATAGAATAATAAGCTATGAAGAGATGGAAAATATAATTTGGAATGAAGATATTATGACTCCAAATGCTATGAGATTATTTATAAAAAACTTTAGAAAAAAACTTCCAATAGATGCTCTTAAAAATGTACAAGGCACAGGATATAGATTAGTTTTATAAACTAATCTTCAATCTGCTTTCTCTGCATTGAATTTATAATACTATTTTCATTTTCTCTTATTTTTCTTAATTCTTGAAAATATCCATGTCCTAGATATATAATATAAAAAACAGCAGTAAATAAAGTTATAAAAGGAATCATAGATAAAAGATATAAAAATAGACTTCTTACTCTAAAACTACTAGCTTTCTTTGTATGTATTGCAGAATATTCATTTTTTGTTAAAATCGTTGAAGCAATATCATAATTTAAAAGTTTATGAAAAAAATAGTAAAAAGGGATATTAAAAGCAATAATATTAACTAAAGGAATAAAATAAAGAGGAATAAAAACTAAAAACATTAAAACCATAATAAGACCACTTCTAAATAAAACCCATAGAGGACTTAAAATATTTCCAAAACCATTTGTTTTTATTTCAGGATAATGCCTTTTTTGAATAATATCTAAAATAAAAGGTGTCAAAAAACCTATAATAATAATTGTAAGAAAAACTGAAAACATCATTACAAATAAAGTTCCAATTGTATAAAATAAAAAGCCTACTAACCAAGCTGTTACAGAATATTGGAATAAAAAAGCAATTACTGTAGTAGCCCAGATATAATAAAAAGGTGCATTTGGATCAACAAAAACCTCTTGATTTTGAGCATTTTGAGAGTTTTCAATATAAACTTGTAAAGAGTCAAAACCATAATCAGCTGCACCATAAAAAAGTATAAGCATTATAATCATTGTAATAATAAGTGGTAAGAAAGCAATTTTAAGCATTGACTTTGTAAAAAAATCCCTAACACTTAAAGCTATCATCTGTCCTTCTAACATTCAAAGCCTTCATATTTTTTGAAATTATATCTTATCTTTACTTGTCAAACCTTGTTCGATATTCACACTTTTGGCAAAGTTCTTCCACAAGCTCTTTCTTTCTAAATCCTTTTTGAATATCTAAAACTCTTTTTGAAGATAAAATTTCACTTATACTATTTTTATTTATATCACCTAAATTTACAACAGCATCTTTATCCAAACAACAAGGAGCAACTTTACCAGAACTTAAAATTGCAAAATGAGAATCTAGACCATAACAGAAACCTTTATCAGAAACAAAATCATTTGATAAACTTGGCCAGTTAAAATATTCATCAAAATTTATAAAAACCATTCTTGCTAATTTAATATTTTTAGGTTTTTCTTTATATATTTGTTCAATATCTAAAGAAGTAAAAAAGTTTTTTTCTAAAATTTCAAAAACTTTTTTATTGAACTCCTTTGCACTTTTATCATCATCTAAATTCCAAATCCTAAAATTTATAAAAAAATGTTGTTTCTTTTCTATTGCATATTTTGTAAACTCTATTATTGGATTTAAGTACTCTTCTAAAGTTTTTTTATGGGAATTAGCATTATAAGAATTAATTGAAAAATTTATCTGTCTAATAGCATTATTCATTAAAGTTGAAAAATGTTTTTGAGTTAAATTATTTGCTGTAGTTACAATATTTACTTTTAAGCCATGTTTATAACTAATATTTAAGTACTCATTTAAATTTTTTAAGACTAAAGGATCTCCAACAACATGATAAGCTAATTCTTTAGTAACATCTTTTAATTGAGCATTTAAAAAGTCAAATTTTTCAAGATTCATTGTCTCATTTGGTAATAATTTAGGAGGACAAAAACTGCATTTTAAGTTACAAACATTTGTGATTTCTACGTGAATTTTTTTAAACTTTTTTATTTTTTATTCCTATTTTAAAAGATAAGGTAAATCACGCTTTATTGATTCAAGAAGGTCCTCATTTAAAAAGAACTTTGCAAAATCATAACTTCTATTTTTATATGCATAAACACAAACATACCTATTTCTTTTTATTAATTCTATAGTTTCTTCTAAACTAGCTTGTAAAGAAGGATTTTTTATATAATATTCATACATTGCCTGTAAAGGTTCTTCCATATTTGAATCTTTAAAAAATACAACGTTTTCCTCTAAAAAATCAATTACATTCTCTTCATTATTTTTAATATTTAAAAAAGCTTGTTTTATATCATCCATTCGTAAATCAAATTTATATCCTAAAAGAAGTAAACTTTTAAAATTTTCTATTTCATTTTGTTGGAAATAATACTGTAATAAAAGCATCAAATAGTGTTCTTTTAAATCTTCATCATATTTTTCTAAATACTCTAAAACATAATCAATATCACTGATTTTGTCATTTAATAATAACTCTTTATGAATTATTCCTATTTCACCTAAAATTTCATGTAATCTATCACTCATTATTTTTTCCTACTTATTTTGAGCTAAAGGAAGTCTAATTTCAAAGCAAGCACCTAAATAAACGCCACTATTATGCTCTACATTTGTATTTCTAACATTTATTTTACCATTCATATGTCTTACAATATTTGAAGACATATATAAACCTATTCCAGTACCTTGAGAATTATGTTTTGTAGTAAAATAAGGTTCAAATATTCTATCAATTATCATATTATCAATACCACCTGCATTATCTTTAATTCTTATATATAGATAATTTTCATCTATTTTAGTTTCTATAAAAATATACTTTTTATACTCTTTTTTTATTAATTCATCTTTTGCATTTGTAATTAAATTTAATAATACTTGTAATAGTTCATTTTCATATGTAAAAAGTTCTTCATCTTCTATATTAACAATAAATTCAATATGTTTTTTTGAATATCTAGCTTTTGAAAGTTTTATTGACGTTTTTATTATATCAGATAATTTAAATCTATTTTTTTGTTTATTAGGTTTAAAGAAATTTCTAAAATCGTCAATTGTTTTAGATAAATATTGAACCTGCTCATTTATATCATTTAATCCTGCATCTAAAAGATCTTTATTTAAAATATTTTGCTCATTTTGTAAAATCATACCTGTTGATAAAACAGAAACTGCCGATAAAGGTTGTCTCCATTGATGAGCAATATTTTCAAGCATTTCACCCATTGCAGCCATTTTAGACTGCCTTTTCATTATAGTTTCATACTCTAATAAATCTTTTTTTACTTTACTTATTTCTTTTTCTAGAGTCTTATTATAATTTTTTAATTTTTTATTTAATTCTTCTTTTTTTATTTCTATTTCTAATCTATCAGAAATATCTCTTGAAATAGCAGTAATAAATTTTTTGCCTTTGTATTCTTTAAGTTGTAAAGAACTTTCAACAGGTATTTCTTTATTTTTTTTTGTAATATAGATGCCAAATGTAGTTAAATTACTTTCTTCTTCTATTTTTTTAAATATTTCAGGTAATTGTGTATCATCTAAGTTTTCCATAGTTTTTCTTATTTCAGATATCTTTTTATCTTTTAATTCAACTAAAGAATACCCTAATATATTACAAGCTGTTTCATTTGCAAATTCTATTTTAGTAGATTCATGATCCATTACAAAAATCATATCTTTTGATGAATCTATTAAATCAAAATAAAAATTTATTTCTTCTGTTCTTCTAATTCTTCTAGTAATATCTCTTGCATATGAGATTAAGTATTCATCTTCATTTACTTTAAAAAACTTAGAAACAATCTCTACAGGAAAAACTTCTCCATTTTTCTTTCTATGTCTACTTTCTAATACATTTTCTTTTCCATCAAAAGCTTTTTTAGCAAAAATATTCAATTCATTTAAATATTTTTTTTTGTTGTCAACAGCAACATCAATATCCCAAACATATAATTCTTTTATTTCAGCTAAAGTATAGCCTAGTGTATCTAAGGCATTTTCATTAGCATATAAAATATTTCCATTCATATTTAAAAGATAAATTGCTTGGCTAGATAGTGAAAAAGAAGCTTTTAAAATCTCTTCATAATTTTCTTTGATAGATTCCCTCATTAACTAAGTCACTTATAAAATTTTATGGATATTGTAGTAAAGTTTATATTAATTGATAGTTAAAATTAAGTAAAGTGGAGCGGGAAACGAGACTCGAACTCGCGACAATCTGCTTGGAAGGCAGAGGCTCTAGCCAACTGAGCTATTCCCGCATTTGAGAATTATATCAAATAATTCTTTAGAATAAAATAAAAGTGGAGCGGGAGACGAGACTCGAACTCGCGACAATCTGCTTGGAAGGCAGAGGCTCTAGCCAACTGAGCTACTCCCGCTTACTTTAATTAAAATGGTGGGTTCTCGGAGATTCGAACTCCGGACCACTCGGTTATGAGCCGAGTGCTCTGACCAACTGAGCTAAGAACCCTCTTTTATATTTAAAAGCGAATGAAATTATATCTAAGAAAGTTTAAAATTTGTTTAATTTTTTATAATTTAATGAAATTATTTTTTTAAAGAGACTAATATACTTATTATAATAGCCTCTTTAAATTTTATTGCTGATTTGCTATAGCTTTTGCAAATCTAATTAAAGTATCAGCCCACTTTTCACTTAAAGGGCTTACACTAATTACTTGAATACCTAATTCTTTTGCAATTTGTTTTGCAACTTTATCTGAAAATTCTGGACTAACAAATATTGCTTTAATATTTTCTTTTTTTGCATGTTCTATTAACTCTTGAATTTCTTTTGGTTTTGGAGATTTTCCTTCAACCTCAATAGGAACTTGAATTAAAGAATATTGTTTTGCAAAATATCCCCAAGAAGGGTGAAACACCATAAACTTTGCATCTTTTGGTAAATCTTTAAAAATAGTTTTTATTTCTTTATCAGTTTCATCTAAAAAAGATAAAAAAGTGTTATAGTTTTTTTCATAATATTCTTTATTTTCTCTATCCACTCTTGTAAGATATTTTAAAATATTATCTGCAAAAACTTTTACATTTTCAGGACTTGTCCAAACATGAGAATCTAAACTATCATGAACATGGTCATGTCCTTCATGTTCGTGTTCATGTCCTTCATGTGCATGATCATGATGTTCTTCATGTTCATGCTCTTCATGTTTTCCATGATGATGTTCAACCATTTCTATTCTTTTTATACCTTTTGACATATTTGCAATTTTCATCTTTTTATTTTGATTAGCAAATTTAGGTAGCCAAGAGTGCTCAAATTCAACACCCATTGAAAAATAAATATCAGCTTCGCTTAACTCTCTCATTTGAGAAGGTTTTGGCTCATATGTATGAGGAGAATTTCCTGGTTTTACCATAACTGTTACATCTACTTTATCTCCACCAATTGCTTCAAGAAAAGGTTTTTGAGGCACAATACTAACAACTGCTTTTACATTTGCAAAAACAAATGAAGTAAAAACAAGTGTTGCTATTAAGATTTTTTTCATATAAACTCCTATTTATATTTATTAATTTAAAAAGATTTTATATAAAAGTGAATTAATTGCAACTTAGTTGCATATATAAGGAATAAAAATAATTTTTTATTAGAATTAAGATATAGATTATAAAATAAACTGATTGATAAAAAAAAGTGGCGGACAAGGAGGGATTCGAACCCTCGGTACCGTTGCCAGTACGCATCCTTAGCAGGGATGTGGTTTCAGCCAACTCACCCACTTGTCCTTAATTGGGGTGTAATTTTACTAATTATGTACTTAAAATACTCTTAATTTTTATTAAATTTTTTTTAAAATATTATCAACCACTTTTTTAGGGTTTTCTGCCTTATAAATTGGTCTTCCAACCACAATGAAATCTACTAAATTTTCTTTTGAGAAAGATATATCAGCAATTCTTTTTTGATCTCCAGCATCTTCACCAAAAGGTCTAATTCCTGGACATAAAGTAATAAACTCTTTTGAAGTATTATTTTTAATATCTAAACTTTCAAAAGCAGAACAAACCACTCCATCTACTCCTGATTTATAAGTATCAATAGCTAGTTTTGTTGCTTTTGTTTCAATATCTTCATTATAAACTGCTTTAAATTCATTATTATCAAATGAAGTAAGTGCAGTTACAGCTATAACTATGGGTTTGTTGGGTATATCTTTAATTCTATTCATAACTTCAGTCATAGCTCTTTGCCCTGCACTAGCATGAAGATTAAACATATCAACTAAACCATCAAAAGATGCAATCTCTTGGGCTGCATCAGCCATAGTATTTGGAATATCATAAAGCTTTAAGTCTAAAAAAATCTTAAAATTAGGGTTTATAGCTTTTAATTGTTCTAAAAAAGATTTACCATCTCGAATAAAACTTCTAAAACCTACTTTTAACCAAACATCATAATCTTTTATTTGTTCTACTAATTTTAAATTTTCTTTAGCACTTGGTAAATCAAGAGAAATACATAACTTCATATCACTCATTTATTAAGCCTTATTTACTTTATCTAAAAGTCCATTTATAAACTTCGGAGCACCATCTGACGCTAACTTTTTAGATAATTCAATTGCTTCATTAATTACAATTGCTTTACTTAGATCTTTATATAATATTTCATATATTGCAAGTCTTAAAATAGATTTTTCAACACTTCCAATATCTTTTAGCCCACCTTGTTTTAAATGAGAAATTATTTCTTCATCAATAGTCTCTATATTTTTAACAACACCATTAAATAAATCTAGTGCAAAATCTTTTTGTTTGTTTCTGATTTTTTTATCTTCTAAAATTTCATCAATAAAAGTTACAATACCTTCATTTCCAAGGTCATAAGCATAAAGTAAACCTATTACTGACTCTCTTGCTTGTGTTCTTGTTGCCAAATTATTTCCCCATCTCTGAATAAAGATCTAACATTTCAATAATTGTAATCATTGCCTCTGCACCTTTGTTTCCAACTTTTGAACCAGCTCTTTCAATAGCTTGTTCAATTGTATCAGTTGTTAAAACACCATTTGATACAGGTTTACCATATTTTAAAGTAACAGTTGCAATACCTTTAGTTGCTTCTGCTGAGATATAATCAAAGTGTGGAGTTGCTCCTCTAATTACAGCACCAACACAACAAACTGCATCGTATTTTCCAGTTTCTAAAGCTTTTTCTAGAGCAAATGGAATTTCAAAAGCGCCAGGTACTAAAATTAAATCTAAATTTTCTTCATTTCCACCGTGTCTTATAAATGCATCCTTTGCACCTTCAACTAATCTATCTGTAATAATATGATTAAATCTTCCATTGATAATAGCAACTTTTTCGTCACCATTTAATCTCATTTTTCCTTCAATAATCTTCATAAAATTTCTCCAAATTTTTCTAATATTTAGCCATTATATCTAAAAAAATATTAAAGGCTTTGAAGCGCTTCTTTAATGGCAAATATCTCATCAATTGTTTTATATAACTTATCTACTTGTAGCATATTTGGACCATCACTTTTTGCTGACTTTGGATCAGTATGTGTTTCAAAGAAGAAACCATCAACCCCAACACTTGCTGCTGCTCTTGCCATATAAGGAACATACTCAGAGTTACCACCTGTTGTTCCACCAGTACTTGGTATTTGAACAGAGTGAGTTGCATCAAAGATAACAGGAGCATACTCTCTCATAAGAATTAAGTTTCTCATATCTACAACTAAAGCACCATATCCAAAAGTATTTCCTCTTTCACAAAGCCAAATACCATTTTCAGAAGAATTAATATAAGAAACCTCATCAATACCTCTTGTTTGAAGTACTTTTTCAACTGGATGTTTCATAGCATCTGCTGCTAAAAACTGACCTTTTTTAATATTAATTTTACAGTTAGTTTTTGCAGCTTCTACAAGTAAATCTGTTTGTCTACATAAAAATGCAGGAATTTGTAAAATATCTAAAACTTCACTTGCAGGTTTTGCTTGGTATGACTCATGAATATCACTTACAAGTTTATATCCAAACTGTTCTTTTATTTCTTGAAATAGTTTTAATCCCTCTTCTAAACCTGGGCCTCTATACGAGCTAAGACTTGTTCTATTTGCTTTATCAAAAGAAGCTTTAAAATAAAAATCTACTCTTTTATCTTCACTTAATGGTTTTAATTTTTCTGCTATTTTAAAAACTGTATCTCTATCTTCTAAAACACATGGTCCAGCTAATATTGTCATTTGTTTTTCCTTAAAATAAATGTTTTTTTCTCTTCACCTGTTAAGGCATAATGAAATTCATAAATATTTTGTATTATATATTCTATATCATTTTTTGCATTTTCATCACAAGCTAATAAAAGAGAATCATTTTTTTGTAATTTTTCATCTAATGAAGGCAATAAAATATACTCATTATTTCTATGAAGTAATAATGGTATCATATTATTGTGAAGTTCTCTATTATAAAGAGATTTAGATAAAAGCTTAATAGTAATATTTTCTTTAAAAAGATTGTCATAAATTGTTGGTGTTTCTTTTTTATCAATTTTCAACTCTATTAACAAAGGATTTTCATTTATTTTTAAAGTCAATTCTTTTACTAATTTTGAAGCCCACATATCATCTTGACTTGTTGCAAGTCTTATAAACTTGTCAGACAAAGGATTTATCAAAGCATTTGTTGTTTTGTTAATCAAAATTCTTGCAGGCATAAAAATATGGTCTATTTTTGCACTTTTAAAAATAGAAAAATCATCCATTTCATTTTCTCTTGCTATTGTCATTATTTTTGGATTTAACTTTTTAGCAGTTGCCAAAACAGAAAGGTTTGTTGTATCATCATTTGTTGCAGCTATTATTGCCACTGCTTCATCTATTCCTACATTTTGTAAAAGTTTTTTGTCATCTGCATTTCCATATGCAATTTGAATCTCTTCATCCTCTATAAAATTAATTGTTTTGTCTTTATCTATTTCTACAAATTGTGTTTCTATTTCAAGATACTTAAATCTCTTATATATATGTTGCCCCATTCTTCCAAAGCCACAAATTATATATTTCCCTTTTGGGAAAAGTGGTAAACTTGAATTTAAATGTTCAATTTGATAAACCCATTTTTCAAGTTTTAAGATATTTGGGGCACTTAAAGCCATCAAAATTTCACTTGATATTATTGAAAAAGGATTTGCAATTATTTCCACATCTAAATCTTTTAAATTATCTGTATGGTTTTGTGTAGTTGATTTTACAACTAGCTTAACATAAGGATTTAGAAGTTTCGAAGTTAAAGCAATTCTTAGATTTAAAGAATCATTATCAAAAATAGAAACTAAGCCTTTGCAGTATTTACTTTTTATTCCTGCAAATTCAATTGCCCAAGCAGAGTGTGCATCTGCAACTAATACAGGAACAGTAGGCGTGAAGTTTTCTAAGATGGCTTCATTTGCTTTTGCCTCATCTTTTTCAATAACTACAGCTCTAATTCCTTGAGATATTGCACGATTTATTATTTCACTTGTGATTTGGTTATATCCAAGAATTATTATAAATTTTTGTTTTATACTTTTTACTTGTCTTTTAAATTTTGCTTTTTGAAGTTCTCTATTAAAAACTTTGTCTTGTAATAAGGATACTAAAGTTCCTATAGCATAAAACCAACCTAATACAGTAATATAAATTAAAATACTTACCCAAATTCTTTGAGCATAAGTAAACTCATAAGGTGTTTCTCCAAAACCTATTGTTGTAGCAGTATAAGTAACAAAATAAAAAGCATCAAAGATTGTCATTTGATAAGGTTTTCCTGCATCATCAAAGCCATCAATAAGTAATAATCCTGTTATAGCTATAGTATATGTAGTAATTAAAACCAAAAATGGTTTTCTCATTCTTTGTAAAACAATAAATAAAGAACTACTTCTCAAAATACTCTCTTTGTCTTAAATTATTATCTTCATAAAAGCTATCTCTTTGATTTTAAGGTATCACCCACATAAAGAGCTACTGAAATAAGATTTGCTAATAATGCTCCACCTGAAAGAGAAATCACTATACCTGTAATTTCTAAGTTTACAGTATATGCATAATGAGCTACTGTCCAAATAGTAGCAGCAGCAATTAATTGAATATCAGCCACTAAAGAAGTTGCCAGAAGAACAGAACCCATTTGAGTCTTATCTCCTAATTTTAAAGTTGTTGCAATTAGATTTACTATAATTGCAGCCATTAATTCATATTTACTATGACTTACTAAAGAGTCCATATCTCCATAAAAAAAACCAAAGTTTAATGTCATAGCTAAAATTATAAAAAAACCTGAAATTACTTTATCAAGATTCATGGTACTTATCCTCTTTATCTTTTCCTATATCTAGTATTCGTCCAAATACACTATCAATATTATCATGAACTTTTGAGTTTCTATCTAAAAACATTATTTTATGTTTATCTAACTCTTTTATATTTTTTAGTCCCATTACAGCTAGTAAACTTCTTACACCTTTTAAAAGATTTTTATGATAGTCTCTTACTTTTTTAGCTTGTTTATGTACAAAATATTTTTTTCTTTTTTCTTTATTTTGTGTTGCAAGTCCTACAGGACATTCATGTCCAGTAGTTCCAGAACAATACCTTGCTCTAATACAACCTGCACTCATCATAAAACCTCTAGCTATTTGTACAAAGTCAGCCCCTAAAGACATAATAACAATAATATCATCAGGAGTTAAAAGTTTTCCACTAGCTACAAGTTTAACTTTATTACGAACAGAATAATCTTCTAAAACTTTATTAACTAAATATATAGAATCTCTTATATTTAATCCTATTCTTTCCATCATTTCTATAGGAGCTGTAGCACTTCCTCCACTACCACCATCAATTGAAATAAAATCTGGGAAAGCTTCATTTCCTTCTTCTACTCTTTTTTTAATTTCTTTTGCAAAAGGTACAATATTTTCATAATCTGAAATTACAATTTTAATTCCTACTGGTTTATCTGATAATTCTTGCATTTGTCCAATAAAATCAAAAAGTTCTTCAACGGTATTTGCATAAGGAAATCTATTAGGTGAAAAAAGATCCTTATGAGCTTCAACATTTCTATAATAAGCAATGGCAGGACTTACTTTTTCGGCAACTAATTTACCACCTGTTTGTTTTGCCCCTTGTGCAATTTTTATTTCTGTCATACGACAGAATCGCATTACCTTTTGATATCGTTCGGGGTCAAATTTACCATCTTTTGTTCTAACCGAATAAAGACCTGAACTAATTTGTAAAATAATATCAGGCATATCTTCTGGTACATCTTCTGGAAAATTTTCTAAAGGTGCTTCCCAGTTTGGTCTATGAAAAATCTGAGTTCTTGTATCAAAAACATATGTTTCTGATTCAGGGTCATCTTTAAAAACCATTTTTCTATAGGCATCTGCTGCCATTGCACCATTGAAAAGCTTTAATACAAGGTCTTTCATTTTTTTCTGAAATCTTGTACCATCTACAACTTTCATATATTTTCTATCATAATTTTGATGAGTTACAAAAAAGTTTGAAGTTAAGCCACCCTCACCTGAGTTAATAGGAAAGTCTCCCATAAAAGAACCTCTTACAAAGGCTCTTGTACCTTCAGGAGAAATTGAACCATCACTCATGGCAGACCTAGAAATAATTGATTTAGCAATAAAAGGCTTTTTTCTTCTTTCCCCAAAAGTAACTTTGAAATCTGTGTCAACTTCATCTTCATTTAAAACTATAGTTGCATGTCTTAACATAAATTTTGGTTTAGGTAAAGGTTGAGAAGGGGAAAAAGAAGCATAATTTGGTAAATCACTTGAAGCTTTATAAACCCAATCTAATTTATCTTTTGACTCATAAAATTTTTCGTCACCAAAATATTGTCTAAAAGGTTCTCTTGCTTCTTCTAATAAATATCTAAGTCGTCCAATTATTGGATAATTTACTAAAAGTTGATGATCTCTTTGTACATATTTATCATGTACATACCACGCTAAAATTATTATTAAAATTACTAAAATAATAACTTCTATATATAAAAATATTTGATCAATTACATCCATATCTAATCCTTTTTAGAGGAAACTAAAACCCCACTTAATACAATCAATAGTATACCAAAGATAATCCAAATATCAGGGAAAGCATCTCCTAAAATTATTCCTATTGCAATACTAAAAGCAATATTCGCATATGATATTGTACCAATTATTCCAGCTTTTGCAACAGAATAAGCTTTTGTCATATAAATTTGTGCAAATGTTGCTACAATTCCTAAAAGAATTATATAAAACCAATCACTTGATTTTGGCATAACAAAGGTTGCAAAAATAAAATCATATTTTTCATTAGTATAAAACTCAGAAATAAGCATTAAGATCATAGGTCCAATTGTTCCTATAGACATAAAAGATAAAACTATAGTTCTACCATCATAAAATTTTCTTAATTCTCGAATAGATGTATAAGCTAAACCTGCACCTACTCCACAAAGGATTCCTAGCCAATCTGTTTTACTTAATGAACTTCCATCAAAACCTGTAATAAATAAAATTCCAATAAACCCAATAAATACTCCTAACCACCCTTTAAAAGATAACTTTTCTTTGACAAAAAGAAAAGCAAAAATTGCACTAAAGATTGTAGAAGTTTTAGAAAAAGTCATTGCTTCACCAAGGGAAATATTTGCAATATTATAAAAGAAAAATAATAAAGCTATAAATCCTGCCATTCCTCTAAAAATTAAAAGCCAAGGTTTTCCACCCTTTTGTACCAAAGGAGATTTATATATTGAAAATAGTATTAAAATCACTCCAAAAACATTTCGAAAGAAAACTACTTCTATGGAACTCATTGAATCACTAAGCTCTTTTGCAAAAGCTCCCATACAAGCAAATAAGAAAGAAGCAAACAGCATATATTTGATTCCTAATGAGACATCATTTGTCATATTTTATCCTCTATAAAAAAAGCGAATTTTAGTAACTTTTAGATAAAATATCAACTATTTATAGATTTAATGAATTTTATAGGAAGATAATGGAATATTTAAAAATAACTGGTCAAAATAAACTTGAAGGTGAAGTTACAATTTCAGGAGCTAAAAACTCTGCTTTACCAATAATTGCAGCTACAATACTTGCAAAAAATGAAATAAATATATGTAATATGCCTGATGTAGTTGATATAAATACTCTTTTAAAATTAATTGACAAATTAGGTGGTACCTTTAAAAAAACAAGTGATTGTATAAAAATAGATACCTCAAAACTACATAATACAACAGCTACTTATGATATAGTAAAAACTATGAGAGCCTCAATTTTAGTTTTAGGTCCCATTTTAGCGAGATTTGGACATTGTGAAGTTTCTCTTCCAGGAGGTTGTGCAATAGGACAAAGACCTGTTGATTTACACTTAAAAGCCCTTGAAGCAATGGGAGCAAAAATTGAAATAAATCATGGTTATATTAAAGCAACTGCACCTGATGGCTTAGTAGGAACAAAGATTGTATTTGACAAAGTAACAGTTGGAGGAACAGAAAATACAGTTATGGCTGCAGCCTTAGCAAAAGGTACTACTACTATTATTAATGCAGCTAAAGAGCCTGAGGTTCAACAGCTTTGTGAAGTTATAAGGGATGCTGGAGTAAAAATTGAAGGAATAGGAACATCTAAATTAATTATAGAAGGAACAAATAGAGAACTTCTAGAATTTAAAGATATTGATGTAATTGCAGATAGAATTGAAGCAGGAACTTATATGTGTGCTGCTGCTATTACAAATTGTAAATTAAAGATTAATAAGGTAATTCCTCTACATCTTGAAGCTATTATTTCAAAATTAGAAGAAATGAATTTTGAAATTTTACAAGATGAAACTTCTGTTACTATAATGCCAACTGATGAAATAAAACCTGTAAATATTGTTACAACAGAATATCCAGGTTTTCCAACTGATATGCAAGCTCAATTTATGGCTCTTGCAACCCAAGCAAATGGTACAAGTACAATAGATGAAAGACTATTTGAAAATAGATTTATGCATGTAAGTGAGCTTCTAAGACTTGGTGCAGATATTCATTTAAATGGAAATATTGCAACCATCAATGGAAAAGCTTCTGGACTGAATGGAACAGATGTTATGGCTACAGATTTAAGAGCTTCATCAGCACTTGTTCTTTGTGCTTTAGTTGCAAAAGGGGAAACTTCTATTCATAGAATTTATCATCTTGATAGAGGATATGAAGACTTGGAGGGGAAACTAAGCAAAATAGGTGCAAGTGTATCACGACATAAAGAATAAACTAAGGTTAAAAAATGAAATTAGAACTTAATATTTTTAAATTTGATTGTAAAAGTGATTATTTACCTTATTATACGAAACATTTTGTAAAAATTGAAAAACAGGAAACTCTTTTAGATATTTTAAATCAAATAAATAATGAGCAGAACTTTTCTTATGAAAATAACAAAGACTTTTGTATAGTCATAAATGGTTTATTCACAAAGCTTTCAATTACTATTTTACAATTAGTTGAAAAATTTGGCAAGGATTTAACCATAGAACCAATTTCTATAAGAAGAGCCTATAAAGATTTACTAATAGATGATAATGACTTTAAAGAAAAATTTAAACTTTTAAAGAAATTTACAAATAAAGAAGATGAAAAAAATTATTTAAATAATAAGATATATTTTTATGCTTCAAATACAATGAACTTTTATCATAACTATTTAGGTGACCCTATTTTTTATCTTGCCCATGAACTAATAGAAAGAAATCCTGACAATAAAGAAGAGATTTTAAATATTATAAAAAATGAAGAATATTCAATAGAGTATCACACAAGTTTAAAAAATAGAATTTATAACTTTGATAATACAAAAGAAGAAAAAATAATTCAAATAAAAAATGAATTAGGACTATTATATGAAGTAGAAGCTCAAGAGTTTTGTATTGATAAAAAGATAACTATAGATTTTGATAAAGTTGAAGAAGAAGAAATAAAACACAATTTTAAAGATTTTAATTTAGCTTATTATTATGGAGAAGAAAAAGATTCTCAAACTCAAAAACTATTAGAAAACCTTAAAGCAAAAAAAATAGATATAAAAACTAAAGATATTGATTTAAACCTTAGTACTTTTATTAAGAATCCAGAACTTTCTTTAAAATTAGCTTCATCAATTTTATTAGAAGCTTATGATAGTGCTGCTGATTTATTAATAGTAGATAACAAACAAGTATTTAAACTATTGGAAACAAATAGAAAAACAATAGCAAAACTTTGTGGTAGAGAAGTTATTATTCCTATTTTACATAAAAATGAATTAGCTCTTTTAGCTTACTCTAAATTTGATAAGGCAAAAGAGTTATTAAAAAAACATGAAGTAAACCCTGAAATCATTTAAAAGGAGATTCTATATGGTTTTAGACTTAAAATTTATATTAATTGGTTTTTTACTAATAGCTTCTTTAATTCCTTTATATATTTACAGAAAAGAAATATATAAAAAAATAAATAGAAAAGGAAATATTAAAGCTTTTTTGAAAGATGTTGAAATTTATTTAAAAAGTAATCATCCAAAAATTAATTTTGATTTTTCAATAATTTCAAAATATAAAAATGAAAAAGATATACATATTCAAGAAACCTTGATACTAGAAGATTTTATAAATCAATTTGTAAACTATGAATATGAATTAACAACTCAAAGTCCCGTAGCAAAAGAAAAACTATGGAGTTCTTATGATATAAATTCAAAAGTAATTTCAGAAGAAAAAAGACCTAATGATTGGGCAAGAAGAAAAGAAACTGCTTGGAATAGAGATCAAGGTAAATGTAATAGATGTGGAATAAAAACAAAACTTGTAGATGCACAAATACTTTTAGCAAGACAAACAAAAGATGGTGGAGGATTTAATTTAGAAAACTTAGTTGTCTTATGTAGTGATTGTAGTAAAGTAATAAGAACATCTAATAAACAAAAAGTAGGAAAAGATTTAAATATTTCTAATAATCTCATAAAAAAAGTAGAGCCTTAAAATTATTTATATTCAGGCTCTTCTATTTTTTTAATATCAGGATTTAATTCATCAATTAAAGTTCCTTCCTCACCTACATTTTTATCTAAAATCCAAGGTTCTCGAACTGAAATTTGCTCATTACCAGATCTTACTGGAGTATCTTCTAAACTTAAACTTTTTAAAAGTCCTATAATCATAATTATCATAATAAAAGAAAAAGGTAATGCTGCTGTAATAACTGCTGATTGAAGTGTTTCTAGTCCACCAGCTATAATTAAAACACCCGTTAATAAAGTCAGAATTATTCCCCAAAATACTCTATGCATAGTAGGAGGGGATATAGACCCTGAAGCTAAAATTGTAGTAATTACTAATGTCCCAGCATTTGCTGAAGTTATTAAATAAGTTGCAATAAGGGCTATCATTAAAAATGAAATTATTTCAGAAATAAAACCTATTTCCATATTATCTAACATTATAAATAGAGATGCAGAAACATCAGTATTTACAGCTGTTGTAATATCTTTTCCCATAAATAATTCTTCATATAAAGCTGTACCACCAAATAAACCTATCCAAACTATTGTAATTAAAGTAGGTGTTAATAATACTCCTGCAACAAACTCACCAAAAGTTCTCCCTCTTGATATTCTGGCAATAAACATTCCAACAAAAGGAGACCATGCAATCCACCATCCCCAAAAGAAAACTGTCCAAGTAGTTTGCCAATCACTATCATGGGTTACATTCGTATGAAAAGTAAACCTAATAATATTTTGAATATAAAAACCTGTTGCTTCAACAGTGACTCCAATTAAATATTGTGTTGGTCCATAAACAAGAAGAAAAACTAAAACAAAAATACTAAGCCAGAAGTTTCCTTCAGAAATTAATTTAACCCCTTTACTAACCCCTGAAGCTACGGAAGCAGTAGCTATAAACATAATAACAGCCATTACACTTAGTTGTAAAGTTAATGTAGTATCAATATTTAAAACATGGTTTAAACCTGCATCCATTTGCTCTACGCCTAAACCAAGAGTTGTGGCAATACCAAAAATAGTACCAAAAACAGCCAAAATATCTACAAGGTCGCCTAAAATAGAATCTGTTCTTTTCCCTAAAATAGGATATAAAGCAGACCTTATAGTTAGAGGATAATCGTGTCTATAAGAAAAGTATGCCATTGTAATTGCAATAAAAGAAAAAATTGCCCAGCCATTTAAACCCCAATGAAAATAACTTAAAGACATACCTAAAATAGCCGATTGTGCATTCATATCACTTCCAGTAAAAGGATTGTCCTGAAATTGAATTATGGGTTGGGCAACAGACCAAAATAAGATACCAACACCTGTTCCTGCAGCAAAAAGCATTGATACCCAAGAAAAAAAAGTAAATTCTGGCTGCTCAACATCTGAACCAAGCCTAACATTCTTATATCTTCCCATACCTAGCCAAATCATAAGAAACAACAAGAAAGCTACAAGAATAACATAATACCATTCTAAAAAAGGGTTTAAAAACTCTTTTGAATTTTTTAGATACATATAACTTTTTTCAGGGAAATATCCTGTTAAAAATACTACAATAAAAATCAATAACATTGAAATTATTGACATTTTTCTATTCATACCTTTAAAAAAACCTATATTTGCAACTTTCATTTCATACCCTTAGCCAAACTATTATTACTTTTTAGAGTAACAAATAAAGCTTAATATGAAGTGAGAGCCATTATTACATATTAAAATAGTTTTCAAATCTACTTTTTTTAGTTTTATTAATTTTTGTTGAATTATTTTTATAGTCTTTTTTCTTCTTTAGGTTTATTAAACTTTCTTCTAAAAACTTATCTTCCAAAGCTTTTAATTTTGATAATTGTTTAGTTAAATATGTTAAATCTTTATTCTTTGGAATTATATATGGAGTAACTATTATCAATAAATTTTTTGTTCTATTATCTTTATATCTATTTTTAAATAATTCTCCTATCATAGGGATTTCACTTATATAAGGAACTTCTTCAATATTTTTTTCACTTTTACTTTCTATTAGACCTCCTAAAATAACACTTTCCCCATTATTTACAAAAGCTGTTGTATTTATATGTTTTTTTGAAGTATCAGGATTACTATTTGTAGTATTAGCAGTCTTAACACCTTCTATTTTAGTATCAATATCAATTAAAACTTTTTTTCCAAATACTCTTGGTTTGAGTTTTAAAGTTAAACCTATATCTTCTCTTTCAAGAACATTTACTGTATTTCCTCCATCACTTATAGTACTTCCTGTTTGAATAGAAATTGTTTCACCTACATATATTGAACTTTCTTTATTATTTAAACAAAGTAAAGAAGGTTCAGAAACAATATTCAAAGCATAGGTTTGTTTTAACAAACTTAATGAAGCACCTAAAGCCAAAGAAGAACTTATATTAGGAATTTCTAAACCTATAGAAGAAGTATCAAAAGAAATAGCATTTCCATTATTTAAATTTGAAGAAAAAGTATATAAACCTCCACTATAAGCCTTTGCTCCTAAAATCCCAAATCTAAATCCTACATCATTTAATAAATACTCATCTAATTCAATAATTTTTGCTTTTATGTAAACTTGTATTCTACTTTTATCCAAGTCTTTTACTATATTTTCTAAATCTTCTAAATCTTTTTTTTGAGCATTTATAATTAAACTATTTGTTTCTTTTTCAAATGCTATTACAGGTTTTGCTCCCTTTGGGTAAGATCTTTGTTTGATTATATTAATTAATAATTTTTGTATATTTTCAGCATTTAGATGCGTTAAGTTAATTATTGAAGTTTTTGTATTATAAACTTTAACCTTTTCTTTGATGATTTTACTTTTATTCTTTTTGTTTTTTACAACTTTAAAAATATCTTTTTCTTTTTGGAGAAAATAGCCATTTTGCTCAAGAGAATCATTTAAAATATTTAATAAGTCATCTTTTGCAATAGTTGAATTTGAACTAAAGTTTACTTTACCTTCTAATTTAAAGGGAACTAAAATATCTTTATTTATAGTCTTTGAAGTAATATTTACAAGTTCTACTAAATCCAAATTTTTAAAGTTTACATTAATTTCTTTAGAGTAAAGATTTACAAAAAAAATAAAAAAGATAATAAGTTTCATAAAAATGCCTTTATATAATATTTTAAATTATCATATTAAAGTTTTACTTTAATAATATTTAATTTTATTTATACTACATAAAATTATTTTATTTTTATATTCCTAGGTAAATCATTTTTTAATTCATCAAGTTGTTCTTTTGTAAGTTCAAGTTCTAAACTTATATTTGAAGTAAACTCTTTTGATTTAATATTTATATTTTTTTGATTTAACAAATATTCAAGTTGAGACAATTCATTATATTCACACTCTAAAACTTGAGTAATAAGTTTTTCATACTTTTTTAAATTACTATTTTTTATTACTAAATTAACAGCATCACTATAAGCTCTTACTAAACCACCTGTTCCTAACTTTACACCTCCAAAATATCTTATAATTATGACAGCACTATTTATAAGCTCATTTCCAGCAAGAACATTTAAGGAGGGTTTCCCGCTTGTTCCTTTAGGTTCCCCATCATCACTTGAGTTTTCTACAACTTGTTCAAAATCATTTAAATATCTATAGGCATAAACAAAATGTCTAGCTTTTGGATGTTCACTTCTTAGTCTTTTCATTAGTGAATCAAATTGATTATAAGGACATAAATAAGCAATAAATTTAGACTTCTTTTCTTCTAAGGTTTGATTAGTTTCTTCTTTTACAAAATACATTACATAATTTTACACAAAGGAACTAAAAGAGCTATAAATAATCTAATAAGAAGCATTTTTTTACTATAATTTCCTCCATGAGATTGGATTTATACCTTACAAAACATTTTAATATTCAAAGTAGAAATAAAGCTAGTGAACTTATAAAATCAAAAAAAGTAAAAGTTGATGGAATAATCATTTCTAAAGCCTCTTATATAGTTGAAGAAAAAATGAATATTGAACTACTTGAAGATGATTTTTATGTAAGCCGAGCTGCTTATAAACTTAAATATTTTTTAGAAGAATTTAATATTAATATAGAAAATAAAATAGCTTTAGATATAGGAAGTAGTACTGGTGGTTTTACTCAAATCCTTCTTGAAAACAATATCAAAGAAGTAACTTGTGTAGATGTGGGTTCAAATCAACTGCATAAAAGAATAAAAGAAGATAAAAGAATTATTTTTTTTGAAAATCAAGATATAAGAACATTTAAAAGTTCTAAAATTTTTGACTTGATTACTTGTGATGTTTCTTTTATTTCAATTTTAAATATAATTGAAGAAATAAATAACTTGGCAAATAAAGAAATAATTATTTTATTTAAACCCCAATTTGAAGTTGGTAATAATATCAAAAGAGATAAAAAAGGGGTAGTAAAAGATAAGAATGCTATTTTAAAAGCAAGACAAAAGTTTCTTGATACTTGCAAACTTTTAAATTGGGAACTCTTAGCTTATGCAAAAAGTAAACTTGAAGGAAAAGATGGAAATGAAGAAGAGCTCTTCTATTTTAGTAAATAAAAAAGATATTACAACCATTGCTATTGGTGGTTTCGATGGAATGCATTTTGCCCATCAAAAACTTTTTAAAAATCTTGGAGAAAAAGGAGGAATAGTTTCTATTGAATCTGGTTTTTCTAATTTAACTCCTAAAAGTTACAGGCAAGAATATTCTAAATATCCTATTTACTATTATGTTTTAGAAAATATAAAACACTTAAGTGGAAAAGAATTTATTGACTTAATAAAAGAAGAGTTTCCAAATCTTAAAAAAATTGTTGTAGGCTTTGATTTTTGTTTTGGGAAAAATAGAAAAAACTGCATCCCTCAATTAAAAGAGCTTTTTCAAGGAGAAGTTGTAGTTATAGAAGAAATAAAAGTTGATGGAATTTCTGTTCATTCAAGAATAATTAGAGAATTTTTAAAAGATGGTAACATAGAATTTGCAAATAAACTTCTAGGTAAAAACTATAAAATCTTCGGAGATCAAATAAAAGGTCAAGGATTGGGAAGTAAACAATTTGTTCCAACTATAAACTTAAGAGTTGAAGATTTTTTATTACCTAAAGAAGGAGTTTATGCCACAAAAACAATTATAAGTGAAAAAAAGCATAACTCAGTAACATTTTTGGGTCACAGAAAAACCACTGATGGAAGCTATGCTGTGGAAACTCATATATTAGATAAAAATATAAAAAACTCATACAGAACAGTTCAAGTTGAATTTATTAAAAAACTAAGAGAAAATGAAAAGTTTGATTCTTTTGAAGCTTTAAAAGAACAAATACAAAAAGATATTTTAAATGCAAAAAACATTTTAAGCATTTGATAAATAATAATTAAACTTCATTTAGATAAAATATCTCTATGACAGATAAGGTATTTGAAAAATCAATAAAAAAACAATTTGAATTTGATGAAGAAGTAGCATCAGTATTTGATGATATGTTAAATCGTTCAGTTCCCTTTTATAAAGAGATGCAACGATTAACTATAAACTTTGCATTAAACTATTTAGAAGAAAATGATACTGTTTATGATTTAGGTTGCTCAACAGCTTCTACATTAATAGAACTTGCGAAACACTCTTCAAAAAAATTTGATTTAATTGGAATAGATAATTCTTCTGCAATGCTTGCGAGAGCTGAAAATAAATGCAAAGCATTTGGAGTTGATATTAAACTTCTTAATGAAGATTTACATAACATTGATTATGAAAATGCAAAACTTGTTATTTCTAATTATACTCTTCAATTTATAAGACCTTTGCAAAGGGAAAAATTAGTAAAAAAAATATATGAAAACTTAGAAGAAAATGGAATCTTTATTTTCAGTGAAAAAGTAATTTCTTCAGATAAAGTTTTAGGAAAACAATATATTGATGAGTATTATGAATTTAAAAAAACTCAAGGTTATAGTGAATTTGAAATTGCACAAAAAAGAGAAGCCTTAGAAAATGTACTTATACCTTATACTGATGAAGAAAATAAAAAAATGATATTAGATGCAGGATTTAGTCATTGTGAAACACTTTTTAAGTGGGTAAACTTTGCTACATTTATTGCAATAAAAAAGTAAACTAAAAGGAATATAAATGATTGAAATAGGACAAAAAGCACCAGAGTTTTGTACACCAAATCAAGATGATATTGAAATTTGCTCAAGAGATTTAATAGGGAAATGGATTGTATTATACTTTTATCCAAAAGATTTAACACCAGGTTGTACAAATGAAGCTTGTGATTTTACTGCTGCTGAAGCACAATTTGATGACTTAGATGCTGTGATATTAGGAGTTAGTCCTGATGATAGTGCAAAACATAGAAAGTTTATTGAAAAATATGATTTATCAATAACACTTCTTGCAGATACAGATAAAAAAATGTGTGAAGACTATGGAGTATGGCAACTTAAAAAATTCATGGGAAGAGAAAATATGGGAGTAGTTAGAAGTACTTTTATTATTGACCCAGAAGGTAAAATAGCTGAGAAATGGGAAAAAGTAAGTGTACGAAAAAAGAAAACTGTAAAAGGTGAAAAAATTGAAGTTCTTCACTCAGATGTTGTAAGAGATAGATTAAAAGAACTTCAAGAAGCTAAATAAGGAAAAAAATGAAATTAGTATCAAAAACTTTAATAGTGGCATTATCAACCTTTGCTTTAACACAAAGTCTAAATGCAAAAACAACAATTTGCTATAAGCAAGCTTGGAATTCTCCATCAACAATAGAAAGTACTCAATTAGATGGAGGTCTTTGTAAAGGAGAATTTTCTTTTAATCAAATGAAAGAAAAAGGTTGGAATCTTAAAGATTTAAAAATAGAAAAAGCTAAAACAGGTTTAAACTATATTTATACCTTAACAGATGAAGAGATTATTTCTATTGATAATTCAAAGTTTATGTCAAATAAACATGTAAAATTAGACTATAGCCCTTTTACAACTAAACTTAATAAAATTACAAATGATACAGCTAAAATAGATATACCAAATTTAAGAGTTGGACAAAGTGGTATTGTAAAACATGTTTATGAAAATAGAAAATCTTTAGTAGTGGCTAATGCTTTAGTTACTTCTTCTGACTCAACTTCTTCAACTTTAAAACTTGTTCCTTTTTTAGATATAAAACAAAATGCTATTCCAACTTCAAATAGAAAAGCACAAGAAGGGGATGAAGTAATAATTAATTATCTTTATGATTCTTCTTTAATTATTGCCCCATCTCAAGATGCTTTTTTAGCTACAAGAGAAAAATACAGAGATAATAACTTTTTGCACTCTGATCTTTTTGCTTCTAAATTGAAAACAAATGCAGAACCTTTACCTTCAAAAGAGACTATTCAAGATTTTGCTATATCTCAAAATATTGGTACTTTATTTTTTGTAATTAAAAATAAAGTTTATATTGTTGATAGTAAAACTTTTGCTATTTTAGAACAAGAAAATATTGCATATAATTTTACACAAGATGAAAAGATGCCTTTTTATACAAGAGTTGAAAAAATAGAAAAAAATCCTTTTGAATCAATTTTAGACTATGAAAATTGGTTAGATTCTATATCATCATTTTTTGGAGACGATAAAAGAACAGAGGAAGAAATATTATTAGAAGATGAAGTTTCTTCAGAAGAATTAGTAGTAGATGGCAAAATTTATAATAACTACTATGAAACATTATTAGGTTTAAAAGATGCTAAATAAAGAACATATTGACTATTTTAAAAATATTGTAGGTGAGGAAAATGTAAAAGCAGATAAAGCTCACCTAATAGCTTATTGCTATGATGCAACAAAAGAGAGATTTGAGCCAGATGCAGTTGTTTTTCCAAGGGATGAGCAAGATATATCTAAAGTTTTAAAATATTGTAATGAACATAAAATAGTAATCGTACCAAGAGGTGCAGGAAGTGGTTTTACAGGAGGTGCTTTACCTTCAAACGGAGGTATAATACTTTCTTTAGAAAGACATATGAATAAACTACTTGAAATTGATATGGAAAATATGGTTGGAGTTGTACAGCCTGGACTTATTAATATGGAATTTCAAAAGGCTGTTGAAGAAGTAGGATTGTTTTATCCACCAGACCCAGCAAGTGAAGAATATTCTACACTAGGGGGAAATGTATCAGAAAATGCTGGTGGAATGAGAGCAGCTAAATATGGTATTACAAAAGATTATGTAGTGGCATTAAGAGCTGTTTTACCAAATGGTGAAATTATAAGTGCTGGTAAAAAAACAATAAAAGATGTTGCTGGATATAATACAGCTGGTATTTTAATTGCAAGTGAAGGTACTCTTGCAGTTATTACTGAAATTACTTTAAAACTTATTCCAAAACCTAAATTTAAACAAACTTATATGGGTGTTTTTCCTGATGTAAATACAGCTATGAATGCAGTATTTAAATCACTTGCAGCAGGCGCAAATCCTGTTGCTATGGAATTTTTAGATGCTCTTGTTATTAAAGCTTTAAAACAAAAATTCCCAAATATAGAATTACCTGAAAATGCTGGTGGTATTTTAGTTGGAGATGTTGATGGAAGTAGCCAAGCAGAAATTGATTCTCAAATTGAAACCTTAAAAGAAGCCTTTGCTAAGTATGGTTCTATTGGATTTATTGAGGCAAAAGATGAAGAAGAAGGTAAAAAACTTTGGTTTGCAAGAAGAAATGCGAGTCCTGCAACAGCTATTTATGGTACAAAAAAATTAAATGAAGATATTTCTGTACCAAGGGCTAAGCTTCCAGAAGCACTAGATGCGATTTATGCAATTGGTGAAAAATATGGTTTTAATGTTCCTTGTTTTGGTCATGCAGGAGATGGGAATATCCATGTTAATGTAATGGTTAAAGATAAAAACAATGAAAAAGAAATGCACGACGGACATAAAGCAATTGAAGAAATTTTTCAAATGGTTTGTGATATGGGTGGTACCTTATCAGGAGAACATGGAATTGGATTATCAAAAGCACCATTTATGAATATTGCTTTTACTGATGCAGAAATAGAACTTTTCAAAAGTATAAAAAAAGCATTTGACCCAAATAATATTTTAAATCCATTTAAAATGGGACTTGTATAAAGTAAAAAAATGCAAGAGCCAGAAATTGTAAAGAATCCTATTAAGACTTTATTAAAAGCTTTAGATTCATTTTTTAATGATGATACAACTTATTATGCTGCAAGTCTTAGTTTCTTTACAATTTTTTCTATTTTACCAATAATCGCTTTATTAATTGCAATTATTTCTAGTTTGGATATTATTCAAAACTATTCAGATATATTTATAAAATACACTTTTGATATTTTAAACCCTACCCACTCAGAAGACTTTATTAAGACCTTCCAAAACTATATTTCAAATTCAAATAAACTAGGTTGGCTTGGTATTTTATATATGCTATTTGTTTTTATTATGTTTTTTAAAGATTATGAATATATTGTAAATAAAATACATAATGCAAAAAGAAAACCTCTTTTACAGTCATTTTTTTTCTATTTGTTTTTTTTAGTTACCTTACCACTTATGCTTGCTACATTAAATATTGTTTTATCTTTTTACAATAATACTTTTTTTAACTGGCTAATAAGTTTTTCTTTTGCTTGGTTAATATTTTTTGGACTTTTTAAATTAAGTGTAAATAGACATATTAATACAAAAGCTGCAGCTATTTCTTCTTTATTTACTTTAATAATTCTTTCTATTACTAAAAATTTATTTATCTATTATGTTGTTTACAATAAAACTTATGCAACAATTTATGGATCTTTAGCAATATTACTATTTTCTTTTTTTTGGATTTATATTTCTTGGGTAATTTATTTATATGGTATGAAAATGTGTCATAAACTAAATATTCAACAAAAAGCAAAGCTAAAAGCTTTAAAAGATAAATAAATTTATCTTTTAAAACATTTTATATATTTCCCTTTTATTTTATTCTTATTTAAACCATCTAAAGCTTTTTCAAAATATGCTTTTTCAATAGCAACATAAGAAACAAAATTTAAAATATCTATTTTTCCTATAGCTTCTTTTGGTAAACCTATTCCAGCAGTTAAACTTCCTAAAATATCCCCTGCTCTTAATTTATGTTTTTTCCCACTATCAATTAAAATTGCCCTATATTTACAATCTATAGAGAAATCATCATCTTTTATATCATCAAGCTCTTCAATTGATATATCTTTAAAGTTTTCTTTTATTTCATCAAACTTATAAAGAGTATTATCATCATAAAAAGATATTGATAAACCATTATTTCCAGCTCTTGCTGTTCTACCTATTCTATGAGTATGTACTTTTATATCTTTTGCTAAGTCATAATTTATAACCAACTCAATATCATCAACATGCAAACCTCTTGAAGCAACATCAGTTGCTATTAAAACGGGATATGATTTATTTGAAAAAAGAATTAATGTTTCATCTCTTTGTCTTTGTTCGAAATCTGAATGTAAAGTTAGTAAATCAACACCTTGCTCATATAAAATATCTGCTAATTCTTCACATTTTTGCTTTGTATTGCAAAAAATTAAAGTACTTGAAGCTTTACTTTGTTTTATTAAAGATTTAAGAACCTTATCTTTTTGTGCATCTTCTTTTACTTTATAAAAAATTTGTTTTATAGGATTTTCTTTTTCTATTGTTTGATCTTCTATAAAAATAGCTTCTTTCATTATAGAAGAAGTTAATTTTTTTATATTATCTTCATAGGTTGCAGAAAATAATAAAGTCTGCTTTTTCTGTGGTAAGTTTTCCAATACTTTCATTATATCATCATAAAAGCCCATATCAAGCATTTTATCTGCTTCATCTAAAACTACTATTTCAATATTGGATAAATCTAAATTAGATTCATGAATATGTTGTAAAAGTCTTCCTGCAGTTGCAACAATAATATGAGCTCCATGACTTAAAGATGCTACTTGAGGTTTAAAAGGTGTTCCTCCACAAAGAGTTAAAACTTTTACATTATGAATATGCCGACTTGTTTTTCTTATCTCACTTGCAACTTGATTAGCTAATTCTCTAGTTGGAGTTAAAACTAAAGCCTGAATTTTAAATTTTTTAACATCTAATTTATTTACAATAGGTAAAGAAAAGGCAAGGGTTTTTCCTGAACCTGTTTTTGCTTTTGCAATTAAATCTTTTCCATCTAATGAAAAAGGTAGAGACTCTTCTTGGATTTTTGTCATTTCTTTATAATTTAAAGAATTTAAATTCTCTAAAAATTCTTTTGATAGGTTTAATTGAGTAAATTTTTTAATAACAGCCTCTTTTTTTACTAGATTATAACAAAATTACCATAAATACAATAAAATTGTATTATCTTTACATTATAAATTAAATTATTTTAAAGTATAAATAGTATAAGCTATTTATTATTTCTATTTAATTATTTTTATTTCATCAAAGCTCAAAAGGAGAGAAGATGCTTTCAAAAATGTCTATTAAACAAAAACTTATTCTAATAATGTCAATACCTTTATGTATTGTAATATTATTAGCTGCAAAACTTGGGTTTAACTCTTTTATATATTATACCAATCTAAAGAGTTTAGATAAAGTTATTGTTTTATCTACAAAAATTGGTGCACTGGTACATGAAACACAAAAAGAAAGAGGTATGACAGCAGGTTACTTAGGAAGTAAAGGAACTAAGTTTCAAAATAAACTACCAAGTCAAAGAGATTTAACAAACAATAGACTCAAAGAAATGAAAAGTTTTTTATCTACATTTGATACATCTAAATATGGAAGTGATTTTAACAACAACTTGCAGGAAAGTTTAAATTTATTAACAAATCTTTCTAATACAAGAAATAATGTAACTGGATTAAACATTCAAACATCAAAAGCAATTGCATATTATACAAATGTTAATAGCTCTTTACTAAATACAATTAGTAGTATCTCAAAACTATCTAATAATGCAAAAGTATCTCAAGATATAACTGCTTATTTAAATTTCCTATTATCAAAAGAAAGAGCAGGTATTGAAAGAGCAGTAGGTACAAATACTTTTGCTAGGGACAACTTTGGTGAAGGAATGAAAGCTAAATTCTATACTTTAATTGCTGCACAAAATGCTTATATGGATGCCTTTTTAAAAGTATCTGATGACTCATCTAAAGTATTCTATAAAGATACAGTAAAAGGTGAGGCAGTTGATGAAGTAAACAAAATGAGAAATATTGCTTTATTTAAAGGAATAGACTCAAACTTTGGAGTTGATTCTTCTTATTGGTTTGATACTATTACAGAAAAAATTAATCTTTTAAAAAAGGTGGAAAACTATCTTGCCGAGCACCTTATTAAAACAATTGATGAAGAGATAAATAATGCAACCTTTGAAGTTATTCTTTTTGGTATTTTAAGTGCTATTGGAGTTGCCTTAACTCTTATACTTGCTAGAACAATTGCTTTTACAATTTTACTAGATGTTGACCAAGTTAGGAAAGGATTAGATGACTTCTTTGCCTTTATTAATTATGAAAAAGATGATATTAATTTAGAAATTGTGGAATCAAATGATGAACTTGGGAAAATGTCTAAACTTATTAATGAAAATATTAATAAAACAAAAGCAAATATTCAAGCAGATAGAAGTCTTATTTCAAACACAATTGAAGTTGCAAATAAGATTAATAAAGGTCACTTAGATACTAGAATTACTAATGACTCTAATAATCCTGCATTAAGTGAGCTTAAAAATATTATTAATGAAATGCTTCATACTTTAAATGAAAACTTTGAAAGTATTATGAAGGTTCTTAACTCTTACTCAAAACTTGACTTTAGTCCACAACTTGAAGAGAATAATCTAGAAGGGATTATTAAAGAGCTTGAAGATGATGTAAATATTCTAAGAAATGTGATTACTGAAACTTTAATTGAAAATAAAAGAAGTGGTTTAATTCTTAGTCAAAATGCTAATATTTTAACTAAAAACATGGATGAAATTTCAAATGCGGCAAATAGTCAAGCAGCTTCATTAGAAGAAACTGCTGCTGCACTAGAAGAGATTACTTCAAATATAAAAAGTAATTCAGAAACAACAATTAAAATGGCTGAATATGGTGATAAAGTAAAACATTCAGTATTGACAGGTCAAAAATTAGCTAATAATACTGCTAAATCAATGGAAGATATCAATGCACAAACAACTGCTATTAACGAAGCAATTACTGTAATTGATCAAATTGCCTTCCAAACAAATATTCTTTCACTAAACGCAGCTGTTGAAGCTGCAACTGCAGGTGAAGCTGGAAAAGGCTTTGCTGTTGTTGCACAAGAAGTTAGAAACTTAGCAAATAGAAGTGCAGAAGCAGCAAAAGAGATAAAAGATTTAGTTGAAAATGCCCAAGCAAAAACAAATGAAGGTAAAAAAATTGCTTCTGATATGATTAATGGATATCAAGAGCTAAATGGAAATATTTCTAGTACTATTGAATTAATTGAAAATGTTACAACTGCAAGTAAAGAACAATCTGCGGGTATGATACAAATTAATGATGCCGTTAACAACTTAGATAAAATCACACAAGAAAATGCTCAAAATGCTTCACAAGCAGATACAATTGCACAAAAAACATTAGAAATTTCTAATATGATCATTAAACATGCAGAGGCTAAAGAGTTTGATGGAAAAAATGATATTAAAATTAGAAAAAATGCAACAGACCTTGCTTATAAAGGAAATGAAAAAAGAAGTGTTGAACAAGTAATTAAAAAAGATATTAATAAAAAAACTAATAAAAAGCCAACTAAAATAATTAGTTCAAATAATGACAATGATGAATGGGAAAGCTTTTAAGGCTTTCCACTTTTCAACTAAACTTTTCTAAAAAAATAAGTTATTCCTATTAAAATAGTAGCAACAATTGCTAAACCTACATATTTAAATTCTTCTGTACTATTTAAGATATATTCCCCTGCTGTATAACTTGCAAAGCCTACAATACAAGCCCAAAAAATAGTTGCAATTGCATTAAATAAAATAAATTTCATTGAAGAATACTTTGTAAGTCCCATAGCCAAAGGAATTAACGTTTTTATTCCATAAATATACTTTTGAATGATTACAACAAAAGATCCATATTTCCTCATAAGAACATGTGCTAAAGCAACTTTTCGTCCATATTTTTTCATCATATCTTTTGCATAAGCTTTGTTTTGTCTAGCAAGAGTAAATAAAAACTGGTCTCCTATAAAATTTGATATTCCTGCTACTAATATTGAAATATAAATATTTAAATCCCCTGCATAGGATAATACCCCTGCAACAACTAATCCTACAAAGCCTCCACCAAATGAGTATAAAAATAATGCAATATATCCCCATTCTCTTATAAAATCTTCCACATAATTGCCTTAAAAATTATTTTAAATTATTCAAAAAATTGAATCTTTTATGGCTGAGATTTTAACTAAAGTATTATAAATTAAGGGTTATTATACAAATTGTATAAACACTTTTATAAATATTACAAATTTTATATGATTTTATAGAAATTTCTACATTGCTTAAGATTTAATAATATATACTAGATTCCAGTTTAATAAAAAAGGTAAGGAATGCCCTTATTTAATAAGCTTTATAAGTATTTTTTTAAAAATAAAACTAAAACAATTTTTCTTATAGATATCTTATATATGAAAGATATAAATGCTGTTTATGGTTTTGAAAATGGAAATTTCATAATAAAACAGCTTTATAAACTTTTAGATTCAAATATTAGAAGTCAAATCCTATTTGAATTAGAAAAAAATTTATACATTGAAGTAAGAAATTCCCATGTTGATGTTTTTAATTTAATAATTTATGAAGAATTATCAAAAATAGAAGTAATTGAAATTAAAAATATCATTTTTAATACCATAATTTCTCATCAGTTTTCTTTATTAGATTCTGATCTTACTATTGATATTGATGTTACATTAGGTAGTTCAAAAGGCAAAGATGAAAAGCTTCAAATTTATGCAGAGAAAGCTTTACACAATGCAAAAATGAATTATATAAATTTTATGTATTATGATCCTAAACTTTATAAAACTCATTTTGAAAATGAAGAACTTCTATCTATTTTAAGAGAGAATATTGAAAAAAAAACAGTAGAACCTTTCTTTCAAGCAATACAAGATAATAAAACAAAAGAAATTGTAAAATATGAAGCCTTAATGAGAATATATGATAAAGATGGGGAAATATTAATGCCAGCTGTCTTTATTAATAAATCAAGGAAATATAGACTCTTTAATAAGCTTATGGAAGTTATGATACTAAAAGTTCTTGATTATATAAAAAAATATAAAATCTTTGTAAGTATTAATCTAGATTATAGTGATATTATAAACCCTTCTATGAAAGATTTAATTATTGAAAATATTAAAAATAGTAATCTAGGAGAATATTTAACTATTGAAATATTAGAAAGCAAAAAAATAAGTAATTATTATTTAGTTAATGATTTTATTAGAGACTTAAAAAACTATAATGTACAAATTGCCATTGATGATTTTGGTAGTGGATTTTCAAATTATGAGCATATTTTAAACATTAATACAGATTATATAAAACTTGATGGCAGTTTAATAAAAAAAATAGACGAAGAAGTTTATTATAATTTAGTCAAAAGTATTGTTCAATTTTCTAAAGAACAAAATATTAAAGTAATAGCTGAGTTTGTAAGTGATCTAAAAATATTAAGATATGTAAAATCACTTAATATAGATTATTCTCAAGGTTATTATATTTCAAAACCAATGAAAATAGAAGATATTATAGGAAATAGATAATGAAAGAGCAATTAAAAGAAATAACTGATTTAACAGTAAATGAGTTATTACCTCAAGAAATTATTTTACCATCAGAATATTTTGAATGTTTTGATAAACATGCAAAACTTTATGAAATACAAATAAATGACAAAAGTTTTGAAAAAGAAATTGATAATCTACTAGTAAATGAACTAAGTAATATAAATGACTACATAAAAATAGCTAATAAGAATATTGGTGATGCTGCTTCTATTACTCTTGAAGCAAAAGAAGCAATTAAAGAAAATGATTCAAATGCTTTAAAAAAGTTATATTCTCAAATAAATCAATTACAAAATGAACTACAAAATATGACAGATAGCATTTATAAAGACTACTTAACAAAAGCTTTTAATAAAAAATGGCTTTATCATAAATATTTAGATGAAGAAGCACAATTTCAAGAAGATACTACACTTATTTTAATAGATATTAAAGACTTAGAATACATAAAAAACAACTATAGTAAGCTTATTTCTAATAATCTTTTAGTCTATATTTATGATTTTTTAAACAAAGAATTAAAAAAAGAGAATATAGAATTTAATATTTGTAGATACCTTAATAATAAATTTATAATCTCAATAAAAAGCTTGAATTATGAAGTAAGTTCTAATCTAATTAAAAATATTTCTTCTGTTCTTTTTGCAACTACTTTAAAAAGTAATTCAGGGATTATGATAAAACCAACATACAAATATTCAATAGTAGCTGTAAAAAAAGAAGATTCTTTTCACGAGGTACTAGCTTCTTTATTAAGAGATACAAAAAACTAAAAAGTTAATAAAAACTCTTTAGCTTTTTGTTGAGCCTCTTCAATACCAATTTTTTTAAATCTAACTTTATAACCAGGTTTCATCTGAGCTAATTTAAAACAATCAATATTTAGTACTGTCCCTATTTTAGGATATCCACCAATAGTTTGTCTCTCTTTTAAAAGAATAATTGGTTTTCCATCTTTTGGAATTTGAATACTACCAAAAGCGATAGCTTCAGAAACTAAAGTCGAAATATTACAGGAAATTTTTTCTCCATCAAGTTTACAAGCCATTGAATTAAAATCAGGAGTAATTGTATAAATTGAAGAAAAAAACTTATCAAGTGCTTCTTTATCAAAATCCTCATACTGATAAGATAAGATGACTCTTAAAACTATTTCTTTTTCATATTTAGGAAGAAAACTCTTTTTCCATTTTCTTTTTATAAAAGTAGTTGATTCCTTATAGGGTAAAATATCTCCATTTTTTAGCTTATCTCCATTTAATCCACCAAATTTTTCTTTCATAGAAGTAGAGTTACTGCCAAACTCTTTTTCAATATCAAAACCATCTTTAACAGCTAAATAAACCCTCTGCCCTTCTTGTATCTTTCCAATTTTTATTTCATCAGATGCTTTCACTTTATAAGCTTGCCAAGTATCTAAAGGAATATTATTTATAAAGAACTCACATTTTGCACCAGTTATAGCAATTGTAGTCTCTGCTTTTACTTTAAAAATTACATTAGGAAAAAGAATTTCAAGTAGATTTGTATGGATTTCATTTTTTAAAAGTTTATTACATGCAAAAGCTGCATACTCATCCATAAATCCAGAATTTGTAACTCCTAAATGCATATAAGAAAATCTTCCTTTATCTTGAATAGTTGAATAAATTCCTGCTTTGATTATTTCTAAGCCACTCATATAACACCACCTTGATTAAGAAACTCTTCTTTTGAAATAGGATTGAATTTTACTTTTGTATTTATATCTATAGGAGATAATTCTTTTAAATTCTTATCAAAAAACTCAAAAGCTGTTTTACCTATTATATTCCAACCTCCTGGACTATCTTTTGGATAAACTGCCGTTTGAGTATCTGCAATAGAAACACTTCCTTTAGGAGTTTTTTTTCTAGGGCTTTCTAATCTTTTAGTTGCAATTTTTTCATCAACTATACCTAAATATGCAAAACCTGGTAAAAATCCTATTGTATAAACATCATATATTTTTGAAGAGTGTAATTTAATTACTTCATCAATACTTATATTATTTAAAGTTGCAACTCTTTTTAAATCAAGTCCTACTTCTTCAGCATAATATACATCTATTTCTATTAGTTTAGAAGAAGTTTCTTCTTCATAATTTATATTCTCTAACTCTTTTTTTAAATACTCTTTTATTTTTTTAAAATCATATCTTAAAATATTATAACTAATTAAAATAGAACTATATGAAGGAATAATATCTATAAAATCTTGATTATTAAGTTGTTTCAAATAAGAATAAGTTGCCTTTACTTTATTTGATATTTCTTTAGAAATTTTGTTATCAAAATAAATAATAACAGAATCTACAGAAGCTATTTTTATATCCATTATATTACTACTTTTTGTAAAGCTTTTATAAATTCAAGAGCATTAGCCCCATCTCCATGAACACACACAGTATCAGCTTTTAAAAATAGTCTATGTCCATTTATACTTTCTAAAAAACCTCTATCTTTTAAATTTTGAATTCGCTCAATAACTAACATTTCATCATGAATAACTGCATCTGGATTCATTCTTGATACTAAACTTCCATCATCATTATAATTTCTATCTGCAAATACTTCGTATATTAAACCTATACCATATATTTTTGCAGTATAAGAAAAAGCTTCATTATTTGGATTTGATAAAATCATTAATCTAATATTTTTATCAAAAGATGCGATTGCACTTAAAATAGCTTTAAAAATATTTTCATCTCTCATCATATCATTGTATAAAGCTCCATGGGGTTTTACATAAGAAACTGTAGTACCATGAGCCTTACAAAAAGCACTTAATGCTCCTAATTGATAAAGAACTTTTGATTTTATCTCTTCTAATGTACATTGAATAGTTCTTCGTCCAAACCCTACTAAATCTTGGTAAGCAGGATGTGCACCAATAGTCACATTATGTTTCTTTGCAAGCTGAACTGAACGATTCATTGTTAAAGAGTCACTTGCATGAAATCCACACGCAAGATTAGCCATATTAATATATGGCATAATTTCTTCATCAGTTCCCATCTTCCAGATACCAAAGCTTTCGCCCATATCACAATTTAATCTAATCATTTCATTGCCTTCCATTGATATCCTTTAATTTTATCATATTAATAGTTTTAAAATATGAAATTTTAGTATCATAAAGTGTGTAATAAGTGAGTTTTAGTAAAAAAAATATATCATTTTTTTTAAAGCACACTTATAGCACATTTTATACATTTATTATATAATTATAAATAGGAGGATTAATTGTTCAACGAAAAAAATATACCAACACTTATAATTTTAACTCCTATTATTTCTATATTAATTTTAGTTTCTATTCTTTTATATAACTTTGTACAATCTCAAGAGGACTATTTTTTACAAGAGAGTATGCAACTTGAAAAAGAATATATTTCAAAACAAAAAGAGACTTTAAAAAAAGAAGTTAATGGATTAATAACCTATATTAAATACCAAAAAAATTTACTTTTAGAAAACAGTAAAAAGAATATAAAAATACAAATGAATGCTTTTGCAAAAAATATTGAAAACAATACAATAAAACAAAAAAACTATTTTAAATACATAATCCAAAATGCAAACTCAAATACAGACTTTATGATTTTTGATTTAAAAAATAATAAATTGATAAAAGAGAAAGATATATTCTTTAGGTTCAATGAGAAAGAAGATTACAAAAAAGTTTTAAAAGATAAAAAAGAAGCCTTAATAATAGAAGATGAAACAACTTTATACTTTTTTAAATATATAAAGAATAAAAATATAGTTTTAGCTTTAAAAAAAGATATTTATTATCTGACTGATGATTTAAAATATAATATTGCTAGATGGATTGAGTCAATAAGGTTTACAAATAATAACTATTTTTGGATACATACTAATACTAACATCTTAATTGCCCATGGAAAAAGAAAAGATGAAATAGGAACAGATGATACAAGAAGAATAGATTTAAAGGGTAATCTTTATGTACAAAAACTTGTAAGACTTGCAATAAAAAATTACGATGGTACTTTTTTTAAGTTTTATTCAAAAAAAGAAGGGAAAGAAAGACCTTCAACTAAACTCTCTTTTGTAAAACTTTACAATGAATGGAACTGGGTGATTTCAGGAGGTATTTATTTAGATGAAATAAATAATGTAATCTCTAAACAAAAAAATGCCTTAGAGAAAAAAATAAAAAAATATATTCAAACAGCTATGGTTATTGCTTTTTTATTGATAATTTGTATTTCAATTTTATCTATTCTTATCTCTCAACAAATAAATAAAACATTTCAAAGATATCAAGCAAAAGTAAAAAGAAAAGAATTAAAACTAAAAAATTTAAATAAAAACTTAAATGTAAAAATTGAAAAAGCAATAAAAGAAGCAAAAGAAAAAGATAGAGCAATGTTTCATCAATCAAGACATGCGAGAATGGGAACGATGCTTTCAATGATCTCTCATCAATGGAGACAACCACTTAGCCAATTATCTGGTATCTTGATGGAGATAGAAACAAAAATTTTATTTAATAAAGCAGACAAAAAGTTTTTACTAAAATCTACAGAAGAAGCAACAAATGTTATAGAATATATGTCAGATACCGTTGAAGATTTTAAAAATTTTTTTAAAAAAGAAAAAGATAAAAAAGAGTTTTATATCTCAAAAGCCTGTGAAAATGCTATTACTTTAGTAAAAGACTCATTAACTAATCAAAAAATAAAACTATATTATAAAGTAATAAATGATAGTAAAATAAAAGCTTACCCAAGAGAATACTCTCAAGTAATATTAAATCTTCTACTTAATTCAAGAGATGCTTTAATTGAAAATGAAATAAAAAATCCTAGAATTTATCTAATAATTAATACATATAAAAATAAAACTATTGTTACTGTAAATGATAATGCAAAAGGAATTCAATTAAATAATATTGAAAAAATCTTTGAACCCTATTTTTCAACAAAGAAAAAACAAGGAACAGGATTAGGTTTATATATGTCAAAAGTGATTATTGAAAAAAATATGGGTGGAGAACTAACAGTTAGAAATGCAAAACATGGTGCTGTATTTAGAGTAATTGTATAAAAGGAAAAGAATGGAAGAGTTTAAAGACAAATTTAATACATATACTGTTTTAGTAGTAGAAGATGACCTAATAATTAAAGAAAAAGTTGTCACTATCCTAGAATTTTTTTTTAAAGAAGTTTATCAAAGTGATAATGGTATCGATGCTTATGAAATTTTTTTAGAAGAAAAGCCTGATTTAATAATTTCAGATATTGAAATGGAAAATGACAATGGTATAGAATTAATAAAAAAAGTAAGAAAGATAAATTTAGATATTCCTATTATAGTTTTAAGTGCTTACTCAAAAGAAGAATACTTACTTAAACTAATAAACTTAAAAATTGCCCACTATATTTTAAAACCAGCAACAAATAAAAAACTCTTTGAAGCTATTTCAATTGCTCTATTAAAAGAACAAAAAGTTTTACTCAAACTTTGTGAAAATATGTATTTAGATACAGAAAGAAATTTAATTAAGTATAAAAATGAGGAAATAAGTTTAAGAAAAAAAGAAAAATATTTTTTAGAGTTGCTTTACAAAAATAAAGACAAAATAACAAATTATGAACTTATTCAAGAATATATCTGGACAGATAAATATATGACTCAAAATGCTTTAAAAACATTTATTAAAGAACTAAGAAAAAAGCTTCCTGTACAAATTATTGAAAATGTTATACAAGAAGGTTATAGACTAGTTAAAAACTAGTCTATTATTCATAAAATTCATTATCTTTTCTATCTGAAATAAACATATGTCCTGGAGAATGGGTTATTGCAAATGGTATTTTTATTTTCTTTAAAACATTTTCAGGGGTAACTCCACAAGGCCAAAATACTGGAATTTCATCATCTTGTATTTCTATACTATCCCCATAATCAGGAGTAGTAATATCTTTAATTCCTATCATTTCCGGATATCCCACATGAATAGGAGACCCATGCATTCTAGGAAAATGACTTGTTACAATGCAAGAATCAGCCACTCTTTCTTTTTTAATTGGTCTCATAGAAACTACCATTTCTCCATCAAAAATATCAACTTTATTTAGTTTTATATTTGTATCATACATTGCAACATTTTTCTTTTGGCTTACATGTCTTAATTCAATATCTGCTTCTAAAAGAGATGTTTCAAAAGTAAAACTGCAACCTACTAAAAAGAAAACTAAATCATCAGTATAATAATCCTCTATACTATTTACACTTTTTACAAATTTGCCATCTTCAAAAATATTATAAGATGGTAATTCATTTAACAAATTTGCCTTATCTGCTAAAACCTTTGTATAATATGAGTCTTCTACTACTTCTAAAACAGGTATTGCTTTACTATTTTGTTTAGCAAACTCTTCAAAACTTTTAGCATATTGTTTTGGAATAACTAACATATTTGCTTGAACATAACCTTTACAATAACCTGCTGTTGGTCCTGTAAACTCTTTTTTTGCTACTTTTTGTCTAAACTCATTTGGGTTCATTTTAATCCTTTATAAATTATTAGCTAAATACAAACTTATTTCTGGAAAAATAACTAATAATCCAGCCATAGCTAACATAATAAGTACAAAAGGAAATGCACCTTTCATAACTTCAACAATATTTCCTTTATTTCTTATTCCTTGAACAACATATAAATTTAAACCTACAGGAGGAGTAATTAATGCCATTTCAATTAAAATAATTAAATAAATTCCAAACCACACACCATCAAAACCTAAAGCAATCATTACAGGTGCAACAATAGGAATTGTAATTACCATCAAAGATAAAGTTTCAATAAAAAGTCCTAAGATAATAAATAAAATAGTAATAACTAGCAACATTGTGTATTTAGAAACTTCTAAATCCTCAATAAAATAAGATAAATCATCAGTAAGACCAATAGATACTAATACAAAATTTAAGAAGTTAGCAGCAATAATTATAAACATAATCATTCCAGTTGTTCTAAGTGTTCCTTTTATAGATTTTTTTAAAACTTCTAAGTTTAATAAACCTTTTACAGTAATAATTATGATAGTTGCAAGAACACCAAGAGCAGCACTTTCAGTTGGAGTTGCAAAACCACTATAAATCGATCCCATAATTAGGACAAATAAGATAAAAATAGGAATTAACTCTTTTAAAGCAATAAATCTATCTTTCCAAGTGATTTTTTCTTCTTTTATTATTGTTTCATTTTTTGAAGTTACACTAACAAATAAAATAAATAGCATAAATAATAAAGCTAATAAGATTCCAGGAACTAAGCCTGCAATAAATAGTTTAGGAATAGAAGTATTAGTTAAAAATCCGTAAACAATTAAGTTAATTGAAGGTGGAATTAAAATACCCAAAGTTCCCCCAGCAGCAATTGTTCCAGCGAAAAACCCAGATTTATATCCATACTTTTCACTTTGAGGCATTGCTACAGTTGTTATTGTGGCAGCCGTTGCAACAGAAGAACCAGAAATAGATGAAAAAATACTCGATGAGGCAATATTTGCATGTAAAAGTCCTCCAGGAAGCCAAGATAACCATTTATGTAAAGCAAAATATATATTTTTTGCTATTCCTGAATGAAGCAATATTTCACCTAATAAAACAAATAAAGGGATTGATAATAACAAAAAATCAGTACTTGCACTCCATGTTATTTCCCCTACTGCTTCAAAAACTGGGAAATCAGAGAAAAAATATCCAATAATTATTCCTACTCCTGCAATAGTTGAAGCAACAGGAACGGAAAGAAAAAGTAATAAAAGCAATATTACTATTGAAATAATAACTAAGTCCATTAAAACTCCTTCTTCACACTTACATCTTTATCTATTCTATTTTCAATTAATGCTTTAATTGCTTTTATAAACATAATTAAAGTTAAAAAAGAAAAGAACAAAAAACCTAAAAACCAAACACTTTGAGGAATCCATAAAGGTGTTGCTAAAGGTGTATTTGCCAAAGAATTTTTTTCTAAAGAAGTTAAAAAAACATTCCCTGTAAAATAGGTTAAAAAAATACTAAATAAAAGTGTAAAAAACATCGCAATTGAATCCAAAGAAGATTTAACTATTTTTGATGCTTTTGTATATAAAATATCAACTCTTATATGCATCTTTTCAAATAAAACATATGCTAAAGACCAAGAAATAGATATCCCTAGAATATATCCTGAAATTTCATCTACACCACCAAAAGAAACTAGAAAGAATTTTCTCAAAAAAACTTCTGTACTAATTAAAAGTACAGAAGAAAAAAGCAGAATTCCACAAAGGTATACTATAAACTCAGAGCCTTTTTTAAAATTTTCTATCATATAAGACCTTTTTATTTAGCTGTTATATCTACAACTTTACCTACTGTATTGTTCCATTTTTCAACAACATCAGCTGGTACTTTTTCTACCCATTTTGGGATTACATTTTCAATTAGAACTTTTCTTGATAATTCTTTATCAGCTTCTTTTACCTCAACCAATTTCATAGTATTTGCTTTCCCATAAGAACAATCTCTATTTGTAAGACACTTTTCACCTTCATTTGTTTCATAATTTGACTTTTCCCATGCAGGAGATACAATCTGAGTATTTACTGAAGAGACTAACTTTTTTTGTTCATCTTTTGAAAAACTATTCCAAGTATCTAAATTCATAGCTGTAATTACAAAAGCCCAACCACCTATTGGTAAAGGGTATAAATATTCAGAAACTTCTCCCCAACCAGAAGAGTATCCTGATAAACTACCAGTTACAGCACAGTCAATAACTCCTCTTTGCAAAGATTGAGGAACTTCACTATATGACATTGTAATACCAGTTGCACCTACACCATCTAAAAATTCAGCAACAGTCCAACCTGAAGCTCTTACTTTTTTACCTTTTAAATCAGCTAAAGAACTGATTTTTTCTTTACAAAATAAAACTTGAGAAGGATATGGAACAACAGAAATTAGTTTTGAATTAAAATCCTTTTCTAAAGCCTCATCTAAAATAGGAGAATAAGCATCTACTACTTTTTTTGCTGTTTGAATATCATTTGCTATTGCAGGAAAGTCTAGACCAGCTAAAGTCTGAGAATCAGAAATAACGTATCCACCAACTGTAGAAACAACATCAAAAACACCTTTTGATAACTGTCTATAAACAGCTGCACCTTTTAATTTTACTTGACCTAAAGAACTTAATCTAACTTTTGTTTTTGGGAACTCTTTTTTAAAACCTTTTTTCCAATATGGTTTTTCATACTCTTTATATAAAGAAAGACTACTCCATGAACCAACAACTCTTAACTTTTCAGGTGCTGCATTTAAAGTTGAAGCTGCAAATAAACATACTCCAAAAGATAAAAGCAAACTCTTTTTCCCTAAAGATAAAATTTCATTTTTTTTAATCATTTTCACTCCTTAATAAAAATATATGAAAATTGTAACAGTTGGAAATGTGTTAGTAGTGTGTAAGAAAAAATTTAAAAGGTAAGAAAAACTTACCTTTTACTATTTTATCATTTGTTCAGGAAGATAAAAAACAATTTCGGGGAAAAGTGTGATAAGTACAACAGTAATTATCATTAGAATAAAAAATGGGAAAGTAGCTTTTAAAATAGTTTGTATTTTTTCATTACTTATTCCTTGTATTACAAATAAAGAAAAGCCAACTGGAGGAGTAATTTGTGCCATTTCTACCATAAATACTAAAAATATACCAAACCATAAAGGATCAAATCCAGCTAAAATTACAATAGGAAGAACAATTGGCAAGGTCATTACAACAATAGAAATTGCCTCTAAAATCATTCCTAAAATAATAAACATTATACCTATTAATAAGATTAACATTAAAGGAGAAAGTCCAAGTGAAATAATAAATTCACTCATTGCCCTTGCAATTCCTAAAAATCCAATTACTTGAGAAAGAAAAACTGCTCCGGCAATAATAAAACCTATCATAACTGAAGTTCTTACAGAATTTAAAAGTGCTGTTTTTAGAATATCAAGTGAAATAGCTTTAAAATAAGCTGCTAAAAGAAAACTTCCTAATACTCCCAAAGCTGCCGCTTCGGTTGGAGTTGCAAAACCACCATAAATAGAACCTAGAACCAAAATAATTAGTGAAAAGATAGGTGCTAAATCCTTTAAAGAATTTACTCTATCTTTAAAAGTAAATTTTTCTTCTTTTTCAGGTAAAACACTTGGATCAGTTTTTGCTTTATACATTATATAAAATGAATATAAACTCGCAAGTAAAAGTCCAGGAAGTATTCCTGCAACAAAAAGTTTTCCAATTGATACATCAGATAAAACTCCATATATAATCATAATCAAAGAAGGAGGAATTAAAAATCCAAGAGTACCAGAGCCTGCTAAAGAACCCATTGCTAAAGTTTTTGAATAACCTCTATTTTTTAGTTCTTCTAAAGTGATTTTACCAACGGTTGCTGTTGTAGCTGCACTAGAACCTGAAACAGCAGCAAATAAAGAACATGCTGCAACATTTACATGAAGTAGTCCACCAGGAACAAAAGCTAACCAAGGTTTTAAACCATTTAATAATCTTGTTGAAATAGAAGATTTATATAAAATCTCTCCCATTAAAATAAACATTGGTAAAGCAGCAAGTGACCAAGAATTTAAAGCATCATATAAAGAAGAAGCTAATAAGTCTCCTACTTTATCATAAATACTAATTACAGGGGGAAGATTATGGTCATAAATTAACATTCCTATAATTCCAGTAAGAATTAAAGAAACACCTATCCATAAAGAAGACAATAAAAAAACAAAAAGTATTGCAATTAAAATCATTGAAAGAATAAGTGGATCAGCTATCATTTGAAAATCCTTTAAATATAAATAAAACTACAGCTAACATAAAAATAATAATTCCAAAAGGCATAGCTAATTGAGTTAAATAAAGAGGTGTTTCTGAAACATTTTCAGATAACATTTCTAAACTATAAGAGTCATATGTAAATAAAATTGTTCTATAAAGAGCAAAGCTTAAAACTACTAAAGTAATAATTGCTGCAACAATATCAAAAATATTATTAGCTTTTTTTGATAGTCTTGAAGTAATTATATTAATTCTAATATGAGCATCATTAGAAAAAGTATAACCTAAAGCTAAAAAAATAGAAGCAAGATATAAATATCCACTATATTCATCAGCAATCATAGTTGATAAATCAAAAAAAGATCTAATAAAAATCTCAGTTAAAATTAAAAGAACTAAAGCAACAATTAAAAAAGCTGAAAGATAAGCTCCCATCTTGGTAAGCTTATCTAAAAAATTGAAAATAAAATTCATACTTTTACTTTCTATATTCTTCAAATATTTTTTTGATTTGAGAATTTGCATCTGATAAATACTCTTTTAGTAATTCATCTGCTATCTTGTCTAATTGAGTTTTTAACTCTTGTGAAGCTTCATTTACAATCACCCCATTTTTTGCAAGAGTCTCTAAAGCAACTTTATCTTCTTGTTTTGCTGCTTCCCATTGAGAAGCTTCAATCTCTTTTGCTGCTTTTAACATTGCACCTTGTTGAGCTTTACTTAAAGAATTCCAATAGTCTAAATTAATAGTAACAGCTTGTAAAGGATAAGCATAATTGATTTTTGTATAGTGAGATAAAACCTCCCAAAATTTGCCATCTTTTCCTGAAGCTGATGAAGTAACAACAGAGTCTACCATTCCTGTTCTAAGAGAAGAATATACTTCTCCCCAAGGTAAAGCAACAGCACTTCCCCCTGCTTTATTAACAAATGCAGCTGAGTTTTTATCATAAGTTCTTGTTTTTACATCATCAAAATCAGCTATTGTATTTATCTGCTTTTTTGAATAAAACCCACTTGCAGGCCAAGTTACAGAATAAAGTATTTTTTGATTCCATTTTTTAGCTGTTTTTTCATAAGCTGGTTTTGCTAATTGATATAACTTATATGCTTCATCATAAGAATCAGCAATAAATGGTAAAGCAGAAATTCCAAAAACTTTTCCTCCACCAGAAGTGAAAGGAATAAACATATCTGTCATTGCTACGGTAGCATCTTTTACTGCTTTTAGGGGATTCCCTTTAATCAAAGCACTTCCTGGATGAACAGTAATATTCACACTTCCTTTTGAATAATCTTTTACTAGTTGTGCATATTTTTGAGCACCTTTAGTATGGAAATTATTTGCTCCATATTTAGCATTTAAATCCATTTTGATATTTCCTGCAAAAACTATACTTGCAAGAGAGATAAAAAGTAAACTTTTCTTAAACATTTAAGACTCCTTTGTTAATTTACAAATTCATCTTAAAATAAAAAAGTGAGTTTATAGTGAGTTTTTTTAGAAATTAATTAATTTATAACCCTCTTGAGGTTTATTAATTATTATCTCTATTGGTATTCTTTTTCTAAACTCTTTAATAAATGTTTTTAAAGCAGCAATACTCATTGATTTATCTCTCCATAAATACTCTTCTATTAATTCATAACTTAATACAGAATTTTTATTTTTATATAATAAGATTAAAAATTCTTTATCTCTTTTTCTTAAAGGAACTAAAGCATTTTTATAAAAAAGTTCCCTTTGACTCATATCAAAATATAAGTCCTTGTGAAAAGAGAGTATTTCATGTAGTTTATTACCAAAAGCTTTGATTATTCCATTTAATAAAGAATCAGAATTAACAGGTTTTAAAAGATATTGATTAATATGCAAATTTATCAAATCTAATAAATACTCTTCATTTGAATAAGCTGTTACCATAATAATGATTGTTTCAATATCATTTTTCCTAATATCTTCTACCAAGGATATTCCACTTTTATTAGGCATTTCAATATCTGTAATTATTAAACTTGGTTTATACTCTTTATACAAATAAAAAGCATCCTCTGCATTACTTGCTTCATAGACACCTTTAAAATAGTATTTTAAAGTATTTACTAATCTTTTTCTAATACCATCTTCATCTTCAACACATAAAACTGTATATTCTTGAAGTTGTTTTATTAAGTTTTCCATCTATTTTTTAAGCTCTTCAATAGGTAATACTATTAAAAAACAAGCACCTTTTCTTTTATTTTCAACACTTAATTCTCCACCCATATTTTTTTCAATAATCATTTTAGCCATATAAAGACCCAGCCCTGTACCTTTTGAGGAACTTTTGGTTGTAAAATAAGGTTCAAAAATCAAATCTAAATAATCATCTTCAACCCCACCTGCATTATCTTTTACTTTTATTATTGCATTATTGTCTTTTTTACTTACTACTAATTTTATTGTAGGATTTTGAATATTCCTTTGTACTAAAACATCTTTTGCATTGGATAAAAGATTTAAAATGACTTGTGCAAATTCTCTTTCATAACCATAAATTAAAGAATTAAATTTAATCTTTTTTTCTATTTTAATATTAAAACTTTTTAAAGAAGCTTCAACTAAAGTAAGGGCTTCATCACAAGCTACTTCAAGGTAAAAATCAACTTTCTTTTTGTCTGGTTTAAAAAAATTTCTAAAATCCTCAATTGTATTTGACATAAATTCTATTTGTTTATTTGAATCTTTCACAGAATTTTCAATCATAGAACTAGTAACTTTTCCAAACTTATTAGCTGTTTCTAATTCCATAAGTATTCCAGATACTTCGCTTAAAGGTTGTCTCCACTGATGTGCAATCATAGAAAGCATTGCTCCCATTCTTGCAAGTCTTGATTGATGAAGCATAGCTCTATCTTTTCTTTTTACTTCTTTTATAGCTTTTTGTACTTTTAACTCAAGATTTCTATTTAAATCTTCTAATAAAAGCTCTTTTTTCTTTACATTATTTTGATATCTTTTAAAAACTTTTGTTATTTTTCTTGAAATAAAAAAAGATAAAATACCAATTATTAGAATAACTAAAAAAGAAACGATTACCACAAGTCTTATATGTTTATTTATTTTTTTTTGAAGTTTTTCTTTATTTTCTTTAATTGATTTTTGAATATCATCAATATAAAGTCCTGCTCCAATAACCCATTTATATTTTGAATAAAGCTCAAAATAACCCAATTTTTTTGAAAAATTTTCTTCTTTAGGTTTTTGCCAATGATATTCAACAAAAACTCCTTTAGGATTCTTTATGGTTTCATCAATAAACTTTTTAGTAATCAAACTTCCCTTTGCATCTTTTAAATCCACATCATAAGTATTAAGACTATTTTGTCTAAAAGGGTGAGCTCTTAAATAATAATCTGTATCATGCACCCATAAGTAACCATGTTTACCATATCTTATTGTTTCTAAGTATTCTAAAATATCTTTTTTAAGTTCTTCTTCTGTTAGTTTTTCATTATTGTTTACCCTATGGTTTATATAATTTACTGCATAATCAACTTCTTTTTTTAATATATCTTTTTGTTTTTGTAAATACTCTTTTTCAACTAAAATACTTTCCATTTCAAAATAGTTATATTGATTTTGCACAAAAAAATAAATTGTAAGAAATGCAATTAAAATAACAGTTATAATGGGAGTAAGAATAATAAGTTTTGGGATATTTTTTTCACTAAACAAAAAAGGCTCCTATATTGATTTTATATTTTAACAAAAATTAGTGGGTAAAAAGTGAGTTTTAAAAATATAAATTAAGTAAAAAAGAGTTCTTTTAGCTAATAAATTGTGGTTTATAATGAAAATATAAATATAATCAATGTTTTCTTTTAAGGATAAAAATGAATTGCGATACAATTTACAATACAAGAATAAGTGATGACTTTAATAATGGTAAGAAGTTATTATATGATTTAAAAAACAATGTTACAGTTTTTGGAAGTGCAAGAACACAAGAAAACAATGCATATGCAAAAAAAGCTCAAGAACTTGGATATGTTTTAGCTAATGAAGGTATAAATATTATTACTGGTGGTGGAGACGGTATAATGCAAGCTGCAAATAAAGGTGCCTTTGAATCTAAAAAAGCTCAATCTGTAGGTCTTAGTATAGAACTTCCCTTTGAAAACTCTGTAAATCCTTATACAACAAAAAGTCTTACCTTTAATTACTTTTTTTCAAGAAAATATATGCTTGTAAAATATTCTAAGGCGTGTATTATTTTTCCTGGAGGTTTTGGAACTTTAGATGAACTTTTTGAAGTTCTTACTTTAATTCAAACTCATAAAATGAGAGATGGATTTAAACTATATTTAGTTGGTTGTGACTTTTGGAAAGGTTTAATAGAGTTTATAAAAACAACTTTAGTAAGTGAAAAGATGATTGATGCGGGAGATTTAGATATTATAAAATTAAGTGATGATATTGAAGCTATAAAAAATGAGATTATAAAACTTTAATCATATTGTATCAATATTGATACATATGATACTTTTTATTCTCTTTTGCTTTTCTTTCTTCTATTTTTTTATATGTTTCTAAGGCTTTTTGCTTAAGTTCCTCATCTAAAAACTTTCCTTGAAACTCTTTTAAAAGAACTTCTATAACTAAAACATACACTATACTATTAAGTTTTTTTGAATCTTCATTTTTCATTTGAATATCTAAATCAATGGCATATACAGCCTCTTGAAAAGTAAAAAACAATCTTTGTGCTATATCTTCTAATCGAAAACTATAACCTAATATAGTTAAAAAATTATCTTCATACTCTTTATGTAAGTTTTTATCTTTTATTTTTTGTGCAAAATCAAATATTGTATGTGCATACTCTTTTTCTAAACTTTTTGTATCAATAACTTTTGTTTTAAAACCATAAAAAAATTCTGAAATTTCTATTATCATTTTTCCCTACTTTATAAGTGAAAGTTTAATATTCTATCATAATTTAATCAAAATTTTTTAGATTTATTGACTAAAGTCATACATAATTTTTAAAGAAATAGTTAAACTTCAAACTTTATGGAGAAAACTATAATGAAAAGATTTTTTAAAAAATTCAAAAAAATTAATACTGAAAAAATAGCTATTGAGAATCTTATTTGGTCTTGGATAGGTTCTTTTATTGGAATACTTTCAATCTCTTTTATACATTTTAATTTTTTAAAAGATACTGATTTAAGTTTGATAATTGGTTCTTTTGGAGCAAGTGCTGTTTTAATATATGGAGCATTGCACTCTCCTATGGCACAACCAAGAAATCTTATCGGCGGTCATATTTTAAGTGCTATTATTGGAGTAGCTTGTTTTAAAATTTGTGGTGAGTACATTTGGCTATGCTCTGCTTTTGCTGTGGCTAGTGCAATTCTTGTAATGCAATTAACATTAACTCTTCATCCTCCAGGAGGAGCAACTGCTTTAATTGCTGTAATTGGAAGTGAACAAATTCATAATTTAGGTTTTTTATATGTTTTAATACCTGTGGCAAGTGGTGCTTTTATTATGTATTTTATTGCACTTATTATAAATAATATTCCTAAAAAAAGGTACTATCCTAACTCAAAAGAAAAGCTAGATTAATAAAACTTGAATATAATAATAAAAAATTTTATATGAAAGGTTTTTATGAAGAAAAAAACTATTATTTTATCTTTAGCTCTTTGCACTACACTAAGTTTTTCATTTGACTTAAATAATTTTGCAAAAGATGTTGTAAATAATTTATCAAATAATGAAAAAGCAAGTGAAAAAAAAGAAGTAACAAATACAAAAAGTACAACAAATTTATCCCAAGACACAGTTTCAAGTGGTTTAAAAGAAGCTTTAAAAGTAGGTGTTAATTATGCTGTTGAAACACTTGGTTCAGAAAATGGGTATTTAAATAATTCTCAAGTTAAAATTCCACTTCCTAAAAATCTTCAAAAAGTAGAAACAATTGTTAGAAAAGCTGGTGGAGATAAAATTGCAGATGATTTAATAAACTCTATGAATAGTGCAGCAACACAAGCAGCTCCAAAAACAGCTGAAATTTTTGTTGATGCTATAAATAAGATGTCTTTAGAAGATGCAAAAAATATTTTAGCTGGTGATGAACATGCCGCTACAAACTATTTTAAAACAAATACAAATGAAGCCTTATCAAATATGATAAAACCTATTGTAACTAAAGCAATGGAAGACAATAGTGTTGCAAAATATTATGATACATTTAACTCATATTATAAAGAATATGGAAAAGAATATGTGGAAAATAGTTCAGTAATGAACCTTGCAAAAAACTTTGGAGTAGATTCTTACTTACCTAGTAGTAGTGATGAAAGTATTAATGATTATGTAACTACTAAAGCTATTGATGGTTTATTTACTATTATTTCTGAAAAAGAAGCAGCTATTAGAAAAAATCCTATTGAACAAACAACTTCGATACTTAAAGAAGTATTTGGAGGAAATTAAAAGATTTCTAAGTCTTAAAGACTTAGAATCTTTCTTTATCTTGAGTAAAATATCGTTCAAATATATTTTTCTTAACTAAACTCTTATCATAATTTTTTTCAAATCTTTTTTTATCTATAAACAAATTTTTATATGTAGGTTTTAACTTTTTTAAAAGTTCTGTATAAAGTTTTCCTTCATAGTCTAGTAAAAAAGTATTAGAAAAAGTAGAATAGATATAAACTGCACTTAAATAACTATCTTCGTTTATTTTGTAGGTTTTAAATGTATAGTTATCAATATCATATTTTTCAACAGTTTCCAAAGTATCTAAATTCATTTCTTGTCTTAAGCTAGTTTCAAAAAAGCTATTAGCCAAACCTGTCCATCTGCACATGCTATCTAAATCAATATACTCTAAAAAAAGTTTTCCATACTTTTCATTGTATTCATTTATTATAAAAGAATCCCTAACACAAAAAGTTGTAGTGTATATATTTCTCACAGAAGAAGAAAAGGGAAGCTTTAAAAGAGTTTGTTTATTATTTACAAAATTTAACTCTTTTGTTTTTTTTGAAAAATGCGTTAAATTTTTATTACTGAAACAAGCAGTAAATAAAAAAGCCACTGTAATAACTAATAAAATATTTTTAATTACTTGCATTAAAAAATCCCATAAATAAACCTATCTTTTTTTATTACTACTTTAGCATAAGTTTTAAAAAGAGTTGTTAAACCTATCCTTATCTTTTAAAACTTCTGCTGAGGAAACAATATTTATAATAAACTCATCATTTATATTTGAAAACTTTTCAATTATCTCATCACATACATTTTGTAAATCATTTTCCCTTTGAAGTTCACTTAAAACTGCTGCTTTATTATGATATGCAATTGCGATTTGACCTAAAAAAACTCCTTTTAGATTAGAAAAAGAGTTTAAAACCTCATCAAAAGTTTTTAAAGAATCTTCATATTCAAATAGCTCTTTTTGCTTATTTGCTTTATTTACTAAAGATTTTATTACAAACTCTAAAATAGTTTCATCTTCACTATTTCTATAAGTATTAATTATTTCATCATATTTTTTTATAGCTTCATCATTTTCATCAAGTGAAGCTTGAATTAAAGCTGTATTATATTTAGCTTGAACCAAATCTTTTAAAATCTCAGTATCAATAGTATTTTCAAAATTATTTATAAACTCTTTATATGTATCTAAAGAACTTTTTTCATCATAAAGCTCTTGAATACAAACAGCTTTATTCATATAAGCTTTTGCTATTATAAGTTCTGCTTTTTTTGAAAAATTTGATATAAACTTCTCTAAAAGAGTGTTATAAGTTTCTAACTCTTTTTTAAACTCTTTTCTTCTAGCATGAACTAAAGCTTTATTATAATAAGTATAAGGCAAATACTCTTTTATACTTTCATCATCAGTTTGCTCAAATTCTTTTAAAATAGTTTCATAAATTTTCAAAGAATCATCATCCTTTTTCTCTTTTGTTAAACTTGAGGCTTGTGCCATTAAAGAGTAAAAATCATCTATTTTTTCTTGATTCATTAAAACACCTTTTTAGCTATTTGCAAAGTTTGATAAGGATTGACCTTCCAATCTATATCCAATCCACTCATCTTGACTCTTTGCACCAATACTTTCATAAAACTCTCTTGAAGGAGTATTCCAATCTAAACAAGACCATTCTACTCTACCACAACCTTCATCATAGGCTTTTTTAACAAGGTGTTTTAAGATAGCTTTTCCAGCACCACTTCCTCTTTTATCTTTGCTTACATATAAGTCTTCTAAATAAATACCATTTTTACCAAGCCAAGTTGAATAATTATAAAAATACACTGCAAAGCCAATTGCAACACCGTCTTCTTCACATATAAAAGCACTTACCGTTGAGTTTTCACCAAAGATAGATTCTTTTATTTGCTCAACATCAGTTTTCACTTCATGTTCAGCTTTTTCATAAATTGCAAGTTCTGTAATAAAATTTAAAATTGTTTGTGCATCATCAATAACGGCATCTCTTATAATAACTTTTGACATAAAATTCCTTCATATTTTTTTGCGATAAATATAACATTCTTCGCTTAATTTTTCATAAACTTATTAGCTAAAGATTTACTTTTCTCAGGTACTCATGAATTATTGGAAGATAATCTTTTCTACAAATTAAATGTGTATCAAGATGATTTTCTATATCTGTAGTTTTAACCTTGTTTGTGTAGCCAAATTTTTCTATAATCTTTGGAGATAAAAGACCTATTCCAAAACCTGCTTTTATACAACCAAGGATTAACTCAAAATTTTCTAACTCTACTGTTTTGTAGTTTTCATCTCTTGTATTTTTAATATAACTTTCCAAAGTTGCACAGTTTGAACAAGACTTTTTAAATACAAAACAAGTCTTTTGTGGTTCTTTATTTAAAGGTTCTACTAAAACCATCTTTTCTTCAACTACATTTAAAATCTCTATATCTTTATGATTTGGATTTCCATTTACAAAAGCTATATCAAGTTTATAATCTAATAGTTTATCTATCAAATTTAAACTACTATCCACTGCAAACTCTAAATTCATTTGTTTAAAATCACTATTTAGTTTTTCTAAAAATGGCATTAGATTGCTTGTAGTAAAAGTTTGGGTAGAACCTATTTTTAAAACTTCTTGATAATCTATATTTCGCATATGAACTTGAGCTTCTTCTACTTTTTTTATAATGTCCATGGCATAGGGAAAAAGTTTTTCTCCCTCATTTGTAAGAATAACCCCTCTATTTGTTCTATGAAAAAGTGAATATCCTATATTTTTTTCTAACTGTTTTATTCGTAATGTTACGTTTGATTGAGTAAACTCTAACTCTTTTGCTGCTTGTGAAATAGATTTTGTATTTGCAACTTTTATAAAAACTTTTAATAAATTTGAATCCATTTTTATCCCTTAACCTAAAACTGTTTGAAAAACTAACATCCATGCAATAATAAACAATAAGGCTTTTAATATCTTTGCATAGAATTTGGCATCTATTTTTTTCTTTATTTTTATACCAAAATAAAGACCAATAGCAATAATAAAAATACTAGCAAAAGAAATTTGTACTGCTTGAGATGTAAACTCTCCAAAGTAAACAAAAGTCGCAACTTGCCCTACTTTTGTAAAAAGAAAACATAAGTTTGAAAGCTGAATCGTATCTTTTTTTGAGTACTTTAATTCTAAGGTGTACATAATAGTAAGTGGAGCAACTACATTTGTAAGACCTGAGACAACTCCACCAATAAGTCCTAATCCATAGGTTGAAGATTTTGGATAATCAGATATAAAACTAGCTCTAAATTTTACTAAAGATTGGAAAAGATAAAAGAATATTATAAATGCAAGTATAAGTTTAAAATACTCCGAGTTGTAATAAACTAAAATAAATGTTCCAAACACACTACCTATAACCATAAGTAAAATGATAAGCCAAAATCTTCGTAAGGCTTCAAAAAACTTTCCTTCACTTAGAATGCTTACAAGGTTTACTATCATTGTTGGGATTATTATGTATGTGATTGTTGTTTGAATATCTGTAAAAAGTGCAACTACTGGAGTTGAGATAAGACCAAAACCAAAGCCAATACTTCCATGTATAAATGAAGAGATAAGAATAACTAGTGTAAAAACTACTAAAAACTCAGTTTCCATATGACTACCTTTAATATTACATATAACTATAAGTAATATCAAATGATATTACTAAGAATTATATCTGTTTATTATAAATAGTTTATTAAATGTTCAAAAATCTTCTTATTTAGTCAAAACTTAGATACAATTGCAAAAATATATAAAATCAAAGGTAAGACTTGAAAAAGACTTTTAAATTAAAGCAAGAAAACAAACACCCTGATAGAGTTGTAGATTCTATTAAATATGAAGTAAGAAAATATATCAAAAGAGAAAAAAGAAAAGCACTTCCTGAAGATAAAGACTTTTGGTTTTTTGACTGTAAATTTGCAATAGGTGATGAAGAACCTAAAGTAATAGAGTTTGCAGATATCACAAAATCTATTGATGAAGCAGCTAAATCTGAAGCTGATACTTTCTACTTAGAAATACTTGCAAGAGCAGAAAAAAAACCTGAGAAAGAAGAAGAGGAAACTTTAGAGACTAAAGAAGTTGTATCAGAAGAAGAGGATAAAGTAGAGGACTAATCTAAGATTAGTTTTCCTCTACACTTTTAAGTAAAGTTATTTGATTCATTATCTGTAAACTATCTTTTAAATTTCTAAATATTTTAGTTCCCGTTGTTAGAATATAAATCAATTTTGTATAACTATCTTGATAAAATTTTTCTACTAACTTATCAAATTCCTCAACATAATATATTTCTTTTCTAAAATCAATCAAGGCTGCAAATATTGCTAATATATATTTATCTTCTTTTTTTAAAAAACTTTCTAATTCAGTTTTATTTATAGTACGTGATTTGTATTCTTTTATATAATTATAAACGTTTGCAAATTTCACTACATCAACTTTTCTTATTTTATTTTCAATACCAATATATGAAGAAAACTCATAATGATTTTTTATTATATCAATAGCTTCAGAAAGTTTTCTATTAGTTAGATTATATTCTTGCCTTATCTTTTCTTTTTCCTCATTAAATTTTTCTTCTTTCCAATATTTATAATTAGGTAATTCTTTTGCAATCTGTCTAATTTCTTCTCGTGATAATTTATCTGTATGAACACCATATTTATATTCAATTTTAAGATTTTCCAATAACTCTGTTACACTATCTATAAGTTCTGATAGTTTTTGATATCTACTATAAAAATTTTTAATATTAATATGAGGAAATTTTTCCAAATGAATTTTATTTTCTTTTGTGTACTGATACCTAAACATTTGTCCTGTGGCATCAATTTCAAAATAGTCACTTATTAGCTTTTCCTGTTTATTTACTAATGAATGAAACCTATAGTCAAAATTTTCTAAGGAATATTCTTTATATGTATCCCATAAATTCTTTAAATCATGTGTATTAACTAATTTAGGAAAATCTATACTTGTATTTATTTCTGAAATATCAATAATAGAGTTTTTAAAAAATAGCTCTATTGAATGTCTTGCACAAAAAAGCATAGGATAAATTAATGTATCTAGGTTATGGGTATCTTCAATTATCTTTTCATATATTACTTTAACAGATTCTTTATAACCTTCAAGATAAGAACTACTTAGAGGATTATTTTTCCCTACACATGAATTAAACTGTGTATTTGGTCCAGATTTAAAAGTTTGATTAGATTTATTTTTTATATTCATAAAAGTTATTCTATCACAAAAATAAAGATATTTATTTAAAAAAGTAAATAAGCAGATTTATATAGAATAATGAGTTTGGTTTAGATTCTAGAAGAAGAGGTTTTAGTTCGAAGGAGCTTACATTAAGTAAGTGACTGAGAGATAGGTTCTCTTCGACGACGAAGATGAACCTAAATCATTATTTTATAAAGCTTTTGCAGTGATTCTAGAAAGTCTCTGTGCAAAGGCAACAGTATCAGTGATTTCCATACCTTCACTTAGTTTTGCTTGGTCTAATAATACCCAAGATACATCTTCTACCATTTTATCATCAGAATAACCATTTAACTTCTTAACAATTTCATGGTCAGGATTAATTTCTAGGATTGGAGCAGTTTCTGGCATTTCTTGTCCCATTGCTCTCATCATTTGAGCCATTTGTGCCATTTGAGCATCTCCTGCATCTTTTACTACACAAGATGGAGACTCTGAAAGTCTATTTGTAACTTTTACATCTGCTACAGATTCACCTAAAATTTCTTTGATTTTCTTCGTAATATCTTCAAACTTCTCTTCTACTTCTTTTTTCTCTTCTTCTGTTTGTTCTACTTTTGGAGCTTCGCAAGAAGTAATATCTTTGAATTCCCACTCTTGGTATGCACCATACATTGGAGTTACGATTTCATCAATTTCTTTGTCATCTAAAATAAGTACTTCAATATCATTTTTTTTGTATGCTTCAAGAAGTGGAGAGTTTCTAAGAACTTTCTCATTTTCACCTATGATATAGAAAATAGCTTTTTGTTCTGAGTCTGCATTTTCTTTATATTTATCTAAAGAAGTCATTGAATCAGCTTCAGTTTTTGTTGATTTAAATCTAATAAGCTCTAACAACTTATCTTTATTTGTAAAATCTTGATATGCACCCTCTTTTAGTGGTCTATTATATTGTTCAATAAATTCTTTATATTTTTCTTCATCTTTTGAAAGTTTTTTGATTTCTGATAAGATTTTCTTTACAGAAGATTGTTTAATATTTGCTAATATTCTATTTTCTTGTAAAATTTCTCTTGAAACATTTAATGGTAAATCTTCAGAGTCAATAATACCTCTAACAAATCTAAGGTACGTTGGTAATAAATCTTTTTCATCATCTGTAATAAATACTCTTTTTACATATAGTTTTACACCTGGTTGATAATCAGCTCTGTACATATCCATTGGGGCAGTTTTAGGGATATAGAATAATGTAGTATATTCACTTACACCTTCAGCTTTTGTATGAATAGTTGCCAATGGATCTTGTGAATCATGAGAAATTGATTTATAAAAATCATTATACTCTTCTTCTTTGATTTTTGATTTTGGTTGAGTCCATAAAGCTGTTGCCTTATTGATTTGCTCATGTCTTTTTTCTTCTGTTTTCTTTGCTTCTTTTCCAGCTTTTTTATCTTCTTCACTTAATTCTTCTTCTATTTCTTCTGTATAGTTTAAGTAAATAGGATAAGCAATATGGTCAGAATATTTTCCTACAATATTTTCAATTCTTGGTTTAGAAGCAAACTCTTGGGCTTCTTCATCTTTTAACTTGATATAAATAACTGTACCACTTGACTCTTTTGTACAAGGAGATAAATCAAATTCTCCTGTACCAGTTGATGACCACTTATAAGCTTGTTCTTCTCCTGCTTTTTTAGAGATTACATCTACTTTTGAAGCTACCATAAATACAGAATAGAAACCAACACCAAATTGTCCAATTAAGTTTGAATCTTTTTTTGCATCACCTGTTAAAGCTTCAACGAAAGATTTTGTACCTGATTTTGCAATAGTACCAATAGAAGCGATTAAATCTTCTTCATTCATACCAATACCATTATCAATAATAGTTAAAGACTTATCTTCTTCATCAAAAGTAATATTGATTTCTCCAGACCAATCCTCTGGTAACTTTGATTTTATATTATCATCTGTCAATTTTAAATAGTTTAGTTTATCAATTGCATCACTTGCATTTGATACAAGTTCTCTTATAAAAATCTCTTTATTTGAGTATAAAGAGTGTGTCATTAAATGTAATAGTTGTCCTACTTCAGTTTGAAATTGATGCTTTGCCATAAATTTCTCCTATAATTTTTATTTTTTTTAGAACTTAATTTTAACAAAACTTTATAAAAGGAAGCTAAAGTTTTGATAAAAATTAGCACTTTTTATTTTTGAGTGCTAAAGTAAAAAAGTTTACTATTTAAGCTAATAAAATAATTATTTTAATTTCTAAGTGATATAATATATTTAAATAAAATAATTTAAGGTTTTTATGGAATATTTTTGTTCAGAATGTTTTAATGATTCAAATATAATTGCATATATAAAAGAATACGGTGAAAAAATAATTGAAGAAAACTATATTTGCAGATGTGGTGCAGATGAACCTTTATATAAAATAGAAAAAGATTCTATTAAAGATTTTATTGAATCTACTATAAGTAAATTGTATCATTTGGACGAATTCGCTTATCATATAGCAAATAGAGAGGCTGAAAAAGAAAATGATTTTATAAGAAATTATGCTCCTTTATATTCTTTAGAAGAAATCTGTGGAGAATTATTTGATGAAGATACAAATACTTTACTTGAAATAATTAAAAAATCTTTACATTATTCTGAAGTTGCGAATGGAGAAAATGAATTCATATTTAATAATAAAGATACTGAACATTGGTTAAGTAATTGTTATGATGATAATTATAATTTTTACTCTTTATCAAAATGGGAAAAATTTTGTGAAAATGTAAAGCATAAAGCAAGATATTTTGACCATAAAGATTTTAGTGTCTCAAATACTCTTAATGAATTTAAAGAGTTCTTTCAAAAATTAAAATGTTTTAAAGATTATGATATTTTTAGGGCAAGAAAAATAAAGAATTTAGCAAAAAAGATTGAGATAGAGAATAATCCTGCTTGTGAGTTAGGGAAAAGCCCGATTAAATTTGCTCAAAATAATCGTTTTAGTCCTATTGGTATTTCTTATGGTTATTTTGCATTAGAAAAAGAAACTGCAATAAAAGAGATTAGAACAAATGATAAAAATGAAATTGCTATTGGTAAATTTAAAATAGACAAAAACCTAAAATTATTAAATTTGTGTAAATCAAATATGGGTTCAAAAATAAACATATTTCATGAAAGTTTTGATATTTCAATGCATTGTCAAAAAAAATTTGTATTAGAATTTTTAGAAGACATATCAAAACCAATAGATAAAAAAGATAAATTATTAGACTATGTTCCAACCCAAATAATGGCTGAATATATTTGGCATTTAGGATATGATGGTTTTTTATATGATAGTAGCCAAAATTCTGATGGAACTAATTTGCTTATCTTTGAAAATAATTATAAATATCTAGATTATGAAATAATTAAGAAATAAAACTTATGGACAATAATAATGAATGAATTAAAATTTGGATTTTTACCTTATAAATTTAATATTAATAATGAGATCTTTGAAATCAATACTTTGAGTTCAATAGAAGAATCATTTAATTGTTTTAAATCAAGACTTATAAAAGATAATTCTGATTATGTATATTATCCAAATTATAAAGAACAATTAAGATTACCATCTAGTCATATTTTGAAATTAAAAAATAAAAAAATCAATGATAAGTATTTTTTATACTATTTAATTCATGTGATTGGTTTTAATTTTAATCAATGGGTTATGCCAGATAATTATTGGTTTGATGGAACCGTAAAATTAAATTCTATTGAAATTAAAGAAATACAAGAAAATTATTTAGAAGATTTGATTAAATCATCCATAAAAAGTTATCAATCAATCCCTCAAGACTGTAAATACAGAAACACTATAATTTCAGCTTTATATTCATATAACTCATACAAAAAGTTTAAGTGGGAATTTGAATGGTTGTTTGAACTTTATAAATCTTTTGATGCTTTATGGCAATATTCAACTTGTTGTTTAAAAAACAATGAACTTATAAAACAACATATGCTTTTGAAAAAAGAAATAAAAAGTAAACATGAAAGAAGATTAAAAACTGTTTACAAGTTTTTAGAAATATCTGAATCTAAGTTGCCTAATAATATTTTGGATAAAATCTATAAACTCAGAAATGAATTAGTTCACGAAGCAAGATGGGATGGGGAAATAATTGGACACAAATTATCAGATAAAAAAACATTCATGGCTGTGATACAATTTAGCTCTTTTGTAAGAAAATTTATGAAATTTGCACTTACTAATGATAAACTTTTCAATTTCCCTGAATCAAATTTATGGAATATTTAAGTATATATTACTATATATATAAAATTCATTGAATTAAAATATACTTTTGATAAAATAAACTCTGACAAAAAGGATAAATATGACTGATAAATTTTTAAATGATTTAATAAAACTATATGAATATTTAGATTTACAAAAAAACAATACTAATAAATTAATAACATATTTAGAAGATGAAGAATATGACAAACTAACAATTATTGATGAGTTTGCTAAAACTTTAAATTTAGAACTTGATTCAAACTTAAGACTTGCACTTGTAACAAGACTTGTAAACTTAAGAGATGATTCTTTAGTTCAGGTACTTAAAAAAATAGGTAAAAATGAAAAAGAGATTATAGATTTACAAGAAAAAGCTTATTGTTTTGTAAGAGATTTTTGGCATGAAAAGCATAAAAATACAATTGATTATATAAAACATAATAATCTTTTAACACCTTTTTACCAAGAAATTTTTACAGGTGTTTATAATGTTGGTCTTAAAATGTCATCTTGGCAAAGTTCATGGACTGCACATATTATAAATGGTGTAAATAAAGAGCTTTTAAATATGTTTGATGGAAATGAAACAAAAGTTTTTGAATATCTAAAAAAACATAAACTATTTGATTTAGGGCATAATAACATTGAAGCAGATAGATCTTATTCTGCACTTGTAAAAGAAAAGGATACCTATAAAAGTAAAGCATATATTGATAGCTTCAAAAAACAAACAACAGAAGTTGTTGATGCTTTAGAAAACTTTGAACAAAGATTAATAGAACTAGAAGATGAAGAATTTGGTCAAAAATGGGATTATATTCTTTATATTCAATCACTTATAAAAGCCTTTTCTGAAAATAAAACCCATCTTCTTGTTGAGAAATGGGCTGATGTAGATAGAGCTTGGATGAAAATCAAATCTCCAGTTCAAATAGGACATCCTTTAGAATACTATGAAGATCATTTTAGAAAAGCAGTTGCATTAGAATGGGATATTAGACTTACAAATCCACATTTTGCACAAAATGACCACAGAGTAAATAAAATCAAATCTGCCTTTGCAAAAATTTTTGATAATATTGAACAAAGTGATGAATATAAAGCAACTTATGACTTTTCACTAAAATCACTTGATAAGGTTCAATTATATATTGGAAGACCTGCACTGTTTTTTGGGGCTGAATTTAATGGACTTTTTTCAGCACAAGTTGTACCAAATGATGAAATAGTATCAAAAGAAGAAGGTAAAAAGATATTTGCATTTTCAGATGAGATATTGCAAATATCAAGAGCTAAACCATTTTTAAAACTAAGTCAAGAGATTTTTGGGCAAAAACTTCTTACAAAAGATAGAGAATTTTTATTTAATGAAACTGATAAATGGCATCAAGTTTATGATATAAGTACAATTGGACATGAATATGGACATATTTTATGGTGTGATGATGAAACAGAAACTCTCATGAATGAAACAGGAAACTTTAAAAACATAGAAGAGTTTAAAGCTACAACTGGTGGACTTATTTCATTTTTCTTAGATACTCAAAACGATGAAAAAGAGTTAGAAGAACAAGTTTTAATAGACCTAGTTAAAAGAGCTGTAGGACTTATAGGCTGGATGGAAGTTGATGAAGTACAACCATATTATTGTGAAGGTTTAATTCACTTATCAGGTTTATTTACAGTTGGTATCTTAGATTTTGAAAATGAAAAATTAAATATTGACCTATCTGTTTGTAAAATAGAAGAGTTAAAGCAATGGTATGAAAAAACATATACAGATTTAGCAAAACACTATTTAGATAAAAAAGATGCCACACAGTTTTTAGAAAGATTTGCTAAAAAAGAGTCAAAATACTTTATGCCTAGTGATTCAAAAATCAAAGCTTTTGTAGAGTTTTACTTCAATAGATATAAAGAAATAGGACAAGAATTAGACAAAGAAGATAAAAAGTCTAACTATATAAAATAAGAAGAATAATCTTCTTATTTTAACCTTTAATACATCTAACTGAAAAACCTGTTTCTCTAAACATTTTATATTCACCTGCATCTTTTTTTGTAAAATTTAAATAAACAGACCTATTTGCATTTACGGAAGTTGACCAAATATGACCATAAGCACCTTGATAACTTAATCCTGCATGTCTTCCATTTCTATAACCTGTTGTTGGCATTTTTAAAAAGTTTCTAAAAGCTGTATCTCTATTTATGACCTTTACTGCACCTACTTCTTCATCTATTTTTTTATAATAATCTACTGTTTCAGATCTTAATTCTTGAATTGTTGGTACTCTAAAACCTATCGGACAAACTGAACTTCCATCAGTTTTACTCCATTGAGTTTTTCTTAAATTACCATTACTATCAAGACTAGTCCAATCATAAGGACTAGAAGTCACTGTAATAAAACTATTCCCAGCATTTGTTATATCATCTGCCCTTAAGTTTTTTGATGAATCACTATTGATTTTTTCATGTCCATCTTTTAATCTTCCCCATTGATATAAATCACCAAAACAAGCTCCTTGGTCTGCAATATATTCTTTATCAGATTTGAACTCATCTCTTGATTTAGTACATACAGAAGTAGCACCTAAATTTCTATCTAACCATTGTTTTCCAGTAATTGGAGAAGTTATCACTTTATACTCAGTTCCATTGTGAACTATTGCTGTTTTATCTGAATCACTTGATTCTTGACAACCACTTAATACTAAACCTAAAGTAAAAAATGAAACTAAACTATAGTATTTTATTTTTTTCAATTTTATATCCTTATTTATTATATTTAAAAGTAAAATTTTAGCTTGTTTAGTTTAAATTATTGTTATTTTTAAAATAGTATTTTAATAAAAAATAAAATTTAGTTCTGAAATTTTCTAAAACTTATAAATATATTATTGTATATTTTTCAAAACTTCAAATAGGATACAAAATGCAATATAATATAACTCCTGCTCAAATAGGAACTAGACCTCAAGTTTCTTTACCAAATCCAAAAATACTAGAAGCTTTAGGTGAAGAAGGTATGAGAAAAATGGTTTCAGACCATTATGATTTATTAAAACAAAGTAATATTAGAGGACTTTTCCCTCCAACTGAGGAGGGTTTTGAAATGGCAAAAAAACATTCTGCTGATTTCTTTATTCAAATTTGTGGAGGACCTAGATATTTTGATATGAGTAGAGGTGCTCCAAGAATGGTTGCTAGACATATGCCTTTTGCAATTACACAAGAAGCTAGAAGAATTTGGTTAGAATCATATATTATGGTTTTAAATACTCTTGAATTAGACGAAGAGCTTAAACAATCTTTTTGGAACTATATTGATATATTTTCAATTTGGATGATGAATACTAATGATGAAAAATAAAGCTTAGGCTTTATTTTTTATTTTAATAAAAACTGTTGTATATATTTTTCTTCTTGATAAAACTTACACCAACCAAATCTATCACATCTTTCTATCTTTAAAACAGTATTTCTTTTTACTTTATCTATTTTTTGAGAATTTGCATTAGGTAAGGTATATATATTTGCAATATTTGTTGCAACTATATAATTCTTATATTTTATACTATTTTTTTTAGGTACAAAAACTTTCTTTTCTTTAATTTCTATATTGTTTCTATTTTTAAACTGGATCAACTCTTTTTTTAAGAGTTTTATTTCCTCTTTTAATTTATCAATATCTTCATTATTATTCTTATTTTCTAAAGAAGTTTTTTCTTTATAAACCTCATCCATAAGTAAAGTAACTTTTTGTTTTAACTCTTTTATATCTTCTTCGTTTAAATCGGTTTTTTGCTTAGTTTCATCAACATCATTTAATAAAGCTTCAAAACCAATTTTAAATAAAAAGAGTTCTAATTCTGATGGTTTTTGAGTTTGTGTTTGTGTATTTGCACTTAATATACTAATAAAAAGTATAAAGATTATTAGATATTTCTTCATTTTAGTTCCCCATTATAAATGTTGTAAAAAGTTCTCTTTTATTATTCTTTAATGTTATTGAAAATAATATTTTATCAGCTTTTTTAAAAACTTGAAACTTTTTAACATTTTTTTGCACAATATCTATATAAGAAGTCTCAAAGAAGTTTTCATTTATTTTATTTCTTTCAAATTTATTTTTACTTTCTACTCTTATAAGATTATTCTCTTTTGATAAAAGGTAAGTTATATTTGTATAAAAGGCATTGTGATAAGTATTAAAAGACTCAAAAGTTATAAGATAGTTTTCATCTTTAACTTGTTGTAGTTTTATAGTATCTTCTTTAGCTTCTGCAATATCTTCTACTAAAATTTTATAAAGTTCATTAGTATTTATATCCTGCTGTAAGTATTTACCAATATTTTTATTCATTGATTTTGTATCATCTAATACTTTATACAATACAGTTAAAATAATCAAAAATATAGTAACTGAAATAACAACTTCTAAAAGAGTAAATGCTTTTTTCAAAATGATATCTTTATTCTATAAATATTTTTTTTCACTTTTTCATCAACTAAATACTCAGTTTTTGTTTTATTCAAAGTAAAAGAAAAATTATCAAGTTTTATATCCTCTTTAGAAAGAAGCTCTTCTTTTACTTTTATTTTTATTTTTTTTAATTCTAAACGTAAATCATCATCTAAGTTACTGAATTCTTTATCTAAATATATATTTTCGTTTCTATTTGAAAAGGGCTTAGTGTCTAATGCTATTTGCAAATATTCTTTTTCTTTTTTTGTCTTTTCAGATTTCTCTATAAAGTTAAGAGAATTATTTCCTGACTGAATTAAGGCAAGTAAAGCGGTTGACAAAAGTGCAGTTGCAATGATAACTTCCATTAAAGAAAAAGACTTTTTCACTATTTTATACCTATTCTTATTGCCTCATCAACAGAAGTTTTACCTTCTTTTACCATTTGTTTTATTTGTTCAAATATTGGTTTCATTCCATTTTTTGTGGCAAGTTTCATTAAAGTATTATCATCAACATCACCTTTTAAATACTCTTTTATTTCTTCATCAATTACAAAAAGTTCTCCAATAGCAACTCTTCCTGCGTATCCAGTGTAATTACAAGATTTACATCCTACACTTTTGTATATTTTGTCATCTTTAGATAAGCCAAATACTTCATGGGAAGCTGTAGATTCATCTTCACATTTACAATCATCACAAAGCTTTCTAACTAATCTTTGAGCAAGCACAGCTAATAAAGAAGAAGAAATTAAAAATTTCTCTACTCCCATATCAATAAGTCTAGTAATTGCTGCAGGGGCCCTATTTGTATGAAGTGTTGAAAAAAGCAAGTGTCCTGTTAATGCTGCTTGAACTGAAGTAGAAGCTGTTTGCTTATCCCTAATTTCACCTAACATTATAATATCTGGATCTTGTCTTAAAATTGACCTAAGTCCTGATGCAAAAGTTAAACCTACTTTTTCATTTACTTGTATTTGAGAAAATTCATTTGATTTATATTCAACAGGGTCTTCTACTGTAATAATATTTTTTTCTTCACTAACTACTTGATGTAATAATGAGTGTAAAGTTGTTGATTTACCACTTCCTGTTGGTCCAGTTACTAATATCATTCCATATGAGTTTTCTACTAATGTACTAAGTTCCTCTGTAATATGTTTTGCAAAACCAAGCTCAGATAAACTTAAAAGCTCATCACTTTGCATTAAAATTCTCATAACTACTCTTTCTCCATAAAAAGTAGGTAAAATAGAAACCCTAATATCTAAAGTTTTTCCTGCAATTTTAATTTGAGTTCTTCCATCTTGAGGTACTCTTTTTTCACTAATATCAAGGTTTGAAATAACTTTAATTCTTGAAATCACCAAAGACATAATATTTTTATCAAGTTCTATATGTTTTACTAAAACTCCATCAACTCTATATCTAACTTCTGCTTTTTGCTCATGCATTTCTATATGTATATCTGAAGATTTTTTCTTAATTGCTTGATAAAAAAGTGAATTTACAAACTTGATAATAGGTGCTGATTCTTCTGAAGTTAGGATATCACTTCCTACTTTTAAAAATTCACTTACTGAAAAATCCTCTTCTTCTAAAATTGCATCTTCTTGTTCTTGTTGAATTGCACTCATTTCTTTATCAGTTTTTATTTCTAAAAACTTATTATAAAGCTTTTCATAAGAGATTTCATCTAAAAATATAATTTCATACTCTAAATTACATTTTGATAAATAATCTAAAGACAAACTCATATGTTCTTTATTTATTGCTATTACTATTTCATCATTTATCTGAGTAAAAAGAACAAAATTTTTTAAAGCAACTTCATAGTTTTTTATCTCTTCATAAGGGAGTAATTTAGTGTTGTGGATTTCATTTATTTGCATTTTACATTCCAAACTGTTCTTTAAGAATCTTTTGATGTTGTACTTGACTTGGTGTTAATTCATCATTATCTTCTTTAACATATCTTTTTTCTTTATTTCCTAATTCCTCGTCAAGTTCTTTCATTCTTTCTTTAAACTTTCTCTTTTCTTGTATTTTTTTTATTTGTTCTTCTTTTAATCTAATTAGTGATTTTTCTAAAAATCTATCTTCTAAAGCTTTTAGTTTTGCTAATTGATTTCTTACAAAAGTTAAATCTTTTGATTTAGGAACTATATAAGGAGTCACTATTACTACAAGACTTTTTTTAGCTATATTTGTATTTGTATTCTTAAAAGCATATCCTAAAAGAGGAATATCCCCTAAAAGAGGGATTTTATCTTCTGTTTCTTCTTCTTTATCTTGAATTAATCCACCTATGATTACAGATTCACCATTATTTACAATAGCTGATGTTATTACTTCTTTTTTTGAAGTGTCTGCATTTCCACTATTTGTTGCAGTTGTTTTTACATCTTCTAAAATAGTATTTATTTCTAAAGTTACTTTATTATCATTTGAAATTCTTGGTTTTACTTTTAAAGTAAGTCCTACATCTTCTCTTTGATAATTATCATTTGTATTTCCACCATCTGTTGTAGTAGATGAAGTTTTAATAGAAATAGTCTCCCCTACATAAATAGAACTTTCTTTATTGTCAATTGCTAAAACTGAAGGTTCAGAAACAATATCTAAAGCTCCATCACTATTTAATAAAGAAATTGATGCACCTAAAGCTAATCCTGAACTAAGTTCTGGAATATCCAGTTCAAACCCCTGTGGAATACTTGCAATTGATGAACCACCATTTAAAGTTGAAGAAAATGTTGCCAAACCATCACTTCCAGCATTTCCTCCAAAAATACCATATTTAACACCTATTTCATCTAATTTATTATCATTAAGTTCAATAATTCTTGCTTTTACATAAACTTGTGCTTTTTCTTTATCAAGTTGAGCCAATAAAATCTTTATATATTCTACTTCTGAACTTGGTCCCATTATTACTATAGAGTTTGACTCCTCATCAACAGATGATAAAGGCTTATCATTTTCATCTATATATTTTTTCTTTCCAATTATTCCATCAATAATTTTTATAACATTTACTGCTTCAACATTTTTCAAAGGATAAACTTCAATAACTCTTTTTATTAAAGAATCATTTGTATCAATCTTTTTTATATAGTTTTTTAAATAATTTATATTTTTTTTATTTCCTACAAAAACTAAAGAATTATTATCTTTGTTTGCAACAATATCAATTTTTTGTGTTTCAACTTTCACATCATATAAAGATTTTGCAATTGCATCTAAATTTTTTTTAGCTTCTACTGCTGAAATATTTTGTAAAACTATTGTATCCATATTTTTTTTGGCACCATAACTCATAGAATTTACTACTTTTTTTATAGTTTGAATATTATTTAAAAAGTCTGTTATTACAAGAGTATTCGAATCTTTATTTGTAACCAGTTTTGCATTCTTAGAAATTAGATGCCTAACTTTTGAAGCTGTATAATCTACATTTACATTTCTAACTGAAACTATTTGAGTTACCATTTGATTATATTTATCTTTTGTATTATTAGTAACTACAGGAACATTTTGTTTTGCACTTTCATTTAGTTTTACTATTCTTAATATATTATCATTTTGAATTAAGGTAAAACCTTTTGACTCTAAAACAAAAATCAAAATATCTATTAATTCTTTTTTTGTAACTGGTTTATTTGAAATAAAATCAACTTTTCCTTGTATTTTATCTGTAAGCAAAATATTTTTATCTATAATTTTAGAAGTTAATTTAACTAACTGCATTATTTGCAAATCTTTAAAATTTACACTTATTTTTTCTTCACTTGCATAACTTATACTAACAAGTAAAATTAAACTTGCAAAAACTTTAATCAATTTCATATGATATCTCCATCAATTCTTTATTTCTTTGTATTTCTAAACTTAAATAATCAATTTTATTAATATTATTATAAACTTTAAAAGCATCTGCATATGACTTAAGTTTATTTCCATTTACACTTTTAATAATATCCCCTTTTTTTAAACCTAATTTAGCAAAGACAGAGCTTTTATTTATTTTATTTACTATAAATCCATCAAGTTTTCCATTTATTTTATAGTCTGAGATAGCTATATTATTCCAAACTTTTTCAATATTTGTTACATATTGATTTAAGTAACTTCTCTCAAGTTTTACTTTATTTCCATTTACTATTACTTTTTCTTTTATATTATTATTCATTCTTTGCATTTCATATTTAATACTAGAATCTTCAGGAATAACAAGTTTATACTCTACTTCATCTCTTAAAAAGACTACATAATTTTTATAAAGTTTTTTTAAAATATAATTATCTAATTTTGAATCCTGTTCTAAAATAAGACTATCATTACTTTTTATATTTTCAACAATTATCCAACCACTTAAATCCTCTTTTGCATAAATTGCTTTTAATCTATAATCAGATAATTTTTTTATATTTCCTACTTGTTTTTTTGTTCTATTTTCCAAATTTATATTTGAACTTTGTGAATAAAAGCCTTTATATTCATTATAAGTTAAAGTATTTACATTACTTGCTTCAAACTCAATACTACTTTTAGGTAGAAAAATAAAAAAAAGCATTGAAATGAAATAGCTTATTAACAATAAAATAAATAAAGGTTTTGAAAAAGTGAAAACTTTATTATAATTTATATTCATAAATATATGCTCCATTTTTCATTTTTAGTTTACCAAGTAAAGAACCATACTTAGTTTTAATTTTACTTGTTGGTTTAAAACTTGATTCAAATTTCAATTGTAATAAATCAAACTCACCTTGTAAATTCCCCAGTTCTTTACTTTTTGAACTTATTAATATTTTATTAAAATTAAAAAAAGAATAAGTTATATCAAAGTCATCAATTTTTGCTATTTTGATACCATCATAATATAAATCAAAATCTTCTAAAGAAAAACCTATAAAATCAAAATTGATAGTTTCATTTGAAATTACTATTTTTTCTTTTTGAAGTTTTTCTTCCATTAAAAAGTATAAATTTTCTTTGGGAAAGAAATAAATTAAAGTAAGTATAAAAAATAGACTTAAAAGAAGAAATCTTAAAATTTTTTTCATACTTTAACTCCTATTTCTAAATATATAGAGTCTTTTTTTACATCTAATTTTTTAAGAATAAATTTTTCATTTAAAACTCTTTTTAAAAACTTTTCTAAAACTTTTTCATCCTTTGACTGAATTTTTATTTTAATTATATTTTCACTTTGAGATACTAAAACTTTTTCATTTTTAAAACTTATACTTTTAACTAACCTATCTACTCTTTTTTCTATCTCTTCTTTATTAAACCAATTGTTTTTGTACTCTTTATATTCCAATGAGAGTTTATTAAGCTCTTTTAATTCACTTTCTATAGTATTAAGTGCATTCTTTGAGCTACTTAATAAAGATAAAGAAAAAAGGAAAAGAACAAAAACAAGTGATATTATATATATTGGATTTATTTTATTCATATTGAGATACTCACTATTAAATTATTAGATACAACTTTACTTGAAGAGATTTTATACTTCTTTTTTATGTAGCTCTCTATTTTTGTCTTATTTTTAGCATTAAAATAAAAAGACAAACTATTATTATCCATCTCAAAAAAGTTTAATCCTAAAGAAGAATTCGATACGAAATAAGAAATTATTTCTCTTTTTTTATTTTCAAATTCTATTGTTGATTTATATTTATTTATTATTGCATTTGTTTGTATTTTACTAGAAGGAAGGGATGAAGCTTTTGATATTTTTTCTAAATTTTCTTCTATATTATTAGTTTCTAGCTTATAAGAAAAGTATTTAATGAAATTGACTAAAGCTAAAAGTATAAAAAAAGTATAAATAAAACTTAAATTCTTACTATTTAAAATTGCACTATTATAAAGTTTTATATTCACTTTAAAAGAACTCAAATCTATTTTGTCTAATTTATTATCAATTGGGGAATTATCAACGGGAAGATTACTTGGTAATTTTACTAAGATATTATCTTGTGTATAAATAAAATTTTGATTTGCAGAACTGAAAGAACTAATATCTTTGCACTCAATTTGAGCAAAATATAAAGAGTCTATATTGGAAACATTTATTCCACTTTTTTTTATTGCTTCAAATATTTTTCCATTATCAAAAGCAAAACCTAAATATAAATTTTCTTCTATTTTTTTTACTTGATAAACAAGTTCTGAACTATCTTCTTCTATAATATCCTCAAAAAGAGTTGGTAAAATCAACTTTGCTTGTTTTTCTGTTTTTACAGGAATTTCAAATTTTCTTATCCAATAAAACTCTGGTGAAATAATAATATTTACTTTTTCTTCAATATTTAAAAACTTGCTACTTGAACTTAAAAATAGTGTTTTACTTTTTTTATTTGAAACTAATTTCAAAATACTTTACCTGTCCTTCTTTATCTAAAAGATAATAAGATTTTAAAAAATCTTTTTCCATAGAGACCTTTATTCTCAGAATATAATCCTTATAAGACTCTGTAAAACCAATGTTATCTTTTAAATCATTTATTTTATTTGAATATGTTCTTATAATAAAATTATTTATTATATCCTCAACTTGCTTACTACTTTTTATTTTCTCATCTTCATGTACTTTCGTTTCATAAAGTTCCTGCAAAATTGGATAATCATATATATTATTTACTTCTAAATAGCTTCTTAAATTATAAATATCTTTTTCTAAATCATCTAGTACATAATTTTTAGAAAGTTCATTTATATCTTCTTTTGTATTCTCATCTAAAGAAAATGAAACTCTTATACCTTGAAAATCAAAAGGAGGTAGGGATTCAAAAACTCCATCCTCTAAAAGTTCTTCAAAGTTATTTTTATTGTTTTTTATTGCATTTTGTATTTCTTTTTGAATATTTTTTGTTAAAAGTAAAGCTTGTGAAAAATCTAGCTTATAATTTTTTTGTTCTAGTATCTTATCGGTATCATCTAAATTTTTTAAAACTAAGATTGATATTGTAGCTATAAAAAATAAAGAAACTAAAAGAACAATACCTTTTTTCAAAACTTATCCTAAATTCATAGAAAAAATTGGCAATAACATTGCAATTACTATAAAACCAATTGTAACACCAACAAAAAGCATAAAAACAGGTTCTAATAAAGATAAAAATAAATCAGTTTTATCTTTATTTGACTCATTATACAAAGAGGCTAAGTTATTTAGAATTTCACTTAATCTACTTGTATCTTCTCCAATTGAAATTGAATGAATAAAAGCTTCATCTATCTTATAAATACGATTTTGTGCGAGTAAAGAAGATAATCTTTTACCTTCTACTACGCTATTTGAAGCTTCGATAAAAACTTTTTTTATAACACTATTTTTCAAAATATTAGCACTTAAATTAATAGCTTGAACTATTGGAACTCCTGATTTTATTAAAATAGAGTTCATATATGAAAACCTTGCTAACTCACCTTGTTCTATCATAGTAGAAAAGAAAGGTACTTTTAAAATAAATTTATCAAAAGCATATTTAAATTTTGTACTTTTTTTCATTAGAAAAATAAATAATGAAATAAAGAGGAATAAAAGTACTAAAATAAATTGATAATTATTGGAAAAGAAATCTCCTAAAGCAATTACTATTTGGGTACTTTTAGGTAATTCCTGATCAAACTGTGTAAAAATTGAAGTAATTTTTGGAACAATAAAAGAAAGCATAAAACCAACCATAAAAAAAGAAACAAAAAGTATAAACAATGGATAAGCTAATGCCGAACCTACTTGCTTTCTAATTCTATCTTGTTCCTTTAAAAAGACTGATAACTCTAAAAGTACAGATTCTAATAAACCTCCATTTTCACTTACTTTTATTGATTGTTTATAAAAATCTGGTAATTTTATTATTTTTTGTGCTTCCAAAGAGTCATAAAAACTTTTCCCTTCATCAAGATAAGTAGAAATAGTTTCAAAAAAAGAATGCATTGTTTTATTATCTTTATATCTTTGTTTTAAAAGATTTATAGAAGAAATTAATGTAAGTCCTGAATTAAGATAGATACTTAAATCTCTACTTAGATTTGATAAGGATAATAAAGGCAAAGTTTTTTTTCTTTTTAAAGAAATTTTTCCAAAATTTAAAGTTTCTTCTTTAATATCTGTATATAAAATTGATTTTGCTTTTAGTTTTAATTTTACTTCTTCTAAAGAAATAGCTTCAATTTTTCCCTTCGTTTTGAAACCATTTGAATCAAAACCTTGATAACTATAAAGCATCTTTTACCTCTATACTTTTATCATAAAATTCATCTAAAATTTCATTTGTGTTTTTATACACTTTAATAATATTTGAAATAGAATTGAAAAAATAGACTTTATCATCATATTCCAAAACTATATCTTTATGTTTATAATCTTCATTAAATTCTATTTCAAATATTGTTTGATAAGTTATGTTTTCTATTTTTATTTCGTTTAAATAAAAATCTTTTAAATCCTTTGTATACATATAAACTTTTGGTTCTTGAACAAATAAATTTTCAATTTTAATTTCTTCATTCCTTTTTCCATCTATAAAAATATAACAAGGGAAAAACTCATAATCCAAACAAACAAGTTTTAAACTTTTTTCATATGAAAAATTATTTAAAAGATAATTCTTCAAATCTGTAATCTCTAAATCTTTTTTTTGATTTTGTTTTAAATCAAAACTAGAAAAAGCTAAAAAATATACTAAAGAGATTAATAAAATTACAATAATAAGTTCTATTAAGGTAAAAGCTTTATTTACCTTAATAGAGTTTTTCATTATTGATTACACTTTGAATAATAAATATCATCTTCAGTTCCTTCTTTTTTATCAGAACCAAAAGAAATTAAATCAAAAGAATCTTCAGTTTGAACATATATAAAATCACTACTCCAAGCATCTTTAGGTAGTTTTCCATCTTCAAAATATTTTTTCTCTACTAAAATATTGATACCTTCTTCAGTGGTAGGATAACTTGAATTGTCAAGTTTATACAGTTTTAATGCCTGTGCAACACTTTTCATTTGTACACACACAATCTTTTCCTTTGCTTCTTCACTTTTACCAGTTAAATTAGGTAAAACAAAGGCAGCTAATAAACCTAAAATAATAATGACAACCATAAGCTCCATTAATGAGAATGCTTTCTTCAAATTACTTCCTTATAAAAAATAAATTAGATTATATTTAAATAAGGTTTATAAAAGGGTTACAATTCTATTTCTACCATTTTTTTTAGCTTCTAATAAAGAGTTTTTTGCTTTTAAAATAAGTTCATCTTTTTGGTCTTGATGGAGAGGGACTAAACTACTTATTCCTATACTTATAGTTAAAATATTTGAAGCAATAGAGTTTGCATGGGGAATTTTTAATCTTCGTACAGATTCTAAACATTTTATTGCTATATCATTTGCATTTGAATTATTTGGAAGAAGAATATAAAACTCATCTTTTCCAAACCTGGAAACTAAATCATTTTTTCCATTACAATATTTTACTATTATATTAGCAATCAATTTTAAACATTCATCACCTTCATTTTCACCATAGATATCATTAAAAGATTTAAATTCATCTATATTTACAATAAAAAAAGAAAGAACCTGTTTATCTTTAATTGCTTTTTTAATCAACTCATCAAACTTTGATAAGAAGTACTCTTTATTTAGACATTGAGTTAAAGAATCAAGGTTTGAATTGTTTTTTAAAGAACTATTATCAATAATCATCATATCAGATTTTGTTTCCAGTTCTTTTTTCAATTTATTTTTCTTTCTAATTTTATAATAAGTAAGAACTACAGCCACAAATATAAAGATAAAAGCTAAAAAAAATATTTTTATAAAAAAGCTTTGAGTATCAATTGAAGTTTTTTGTTTTTGAGAAATATCAAAATAAGTATCAATAGAAATATAAGCTAACAAAAAAAAAGATAAAAACATAAAAAAATAACAATACTTATTTTTCATAGTTTAATACCTAATTCCCTATAGCAAGAGCATATAAAACTTGTGTATATTCACCAATAAATTCACAAACCTCATCATCATAATATGCTCCTATTCCACTACAACCATATCCCAAATAATTTGATGCAAGATATAATCTATGTCCTAATAAACCAGCTTTTTGATATAAAGCTTGATAGTTTTTTTCTTTTGAAGTTAAAAAAAATGTTACAGCAGAAGATTTTCCTAAATCTTGTTCTAAACATAAATATCCAGCCTTTGAACTTAAATCACCAGTTTTCAAAAGCTTTTTATCTTTATAAAGTCCTAACTCTAAGCCTTTAACTCTATTGACAACATAATATATATCTACATCTTCATCACAATTAGAACAAATTTTTTGATATAGAACATCTAAAATTATATTTAATTCATTCTCACTTATAGCTTGTTTTGTAAAATCTCTAATTGAACGTCTTTTTATAATAATTTCTTCTAAAAACTTTTTTTGATAATTAAATATTGGTTTTATATTCTGTTTTACACAATTATCAACAACAATAGAATCTTCATAAGCTTTTTCAATCATTTCATTTTTTTCAAAAAAATAACTTCCATCAACAGTTGGAAGAGATAAAGAGATATCTTCAATATTTTTTTCAGTTTCTTTTGATAAAGAAATAGCAACAGTAAAAAACTCTTTTTCATCAAAATTAAATAAAGAGTTTAAAGCCTTTTTATCAAAATTATATAATATTTCATACTCTTTATCAAATAAATAAGAAGAGGCTTCAATAGTTCCTAAAATATGTCCTGCATCAAGTAAACAATATCGTAAAGCTCTATTTTTGTATTTCCAAGAACTTCTATAATAAATTGAAGAAATCAAAAATAAAAAACCATCTTGCATTTTTTCAAAACCTAAATGCTTTTCAATACCTTCATTTTCTATCTTTTTTAATAAAGTTATACTAGAACTTGCTATATCAAAATGATAAATTCCATCTTCAAACTCTTTGTTATTTCTACTTTGAAAATAAATTTCATTTGGATAAAGTGCCCCTGCACTAGGATTTACTCTTAAAAAATATTCAACTCCTGGATAAGTTTTTTTTGCACTTACTCCAGCAATATAAAAAATAAATTTATGTTCTTCTTTCTCTAAATCTAATTCTATTTTTTCAAAATTGTCTGGATATGATTTAAAAGCACTTGGTTGATTATTCCAGTCTAATCTATTAGGAAAACTTCTTACAGAAAAGTAAGAGTGCTTTGTTTTCATATGATATTCAAAAAAATTCTCAAAACTAGACAAAATCCTACCTTCCTATAAATTTTCTTTTGAAAAATTTATTTTTTCTTCAATTGTATTGTGAGCTCCATAAACCTTATCTATTTTATTAAATTTATTTAAAGCTCCTGTATCGTTTGCTATTTGAATTGCAAGTCCTGGTCTTGCATTTAGTTCTAATATTAGAGGTCCTTTTTCTTTATCAATTACAATATCAGCTCCTAAATATCCCATTTGTGTCATTTCATAGCACCTTGAGCAAAGATGAAGGATATCATCCCAATAAGGAATTACCAAAGTTTTCAACTCTTTATTTGTATCAGGATGAAATTTAATAGGTCTATTAAATTGAACAGCACTTAAGGCTTTTCCTGTTTTAATATCAATTCCAACACCAACGGCACCTTGATGTAAATTTGCTTTTCCATCACTTTGAGAAGTAGACAATCTCATCATGGCTAAAGCTGGATAACCTCTATAAACAATAACTCTTATATCAGGTACTCCTTCATAAGAAAAACCATCAAAGATATTGTCAAAGTTTACTAGTTTTTCAAATAAAGCAATATCATTTTTCCCACCTAAAGAATACAAACCACTTAAAATATTCGAAATATGTCTTCTAATATCAGAAGAGTTAAGTTCTTCTCCACTTGGTTTTATATATTTACCATTTTTTTTATCAACAATTACGAGAATTCCCTTTCCACCACTACCTTGTGCTGGTTTAATTACAAAGCCTTTTTCATTTTTTATAAATCTTAAAAATGATTTTACTTCTACTTGAAACTGAATATACCCTAGAAGTTCAGGTACTGCTAAATTATATTCATAAGCTAAATGTTTTGTTTTTAATTTATCATCAACTAAAGGATAGTTTTTTCTATTATTATACTTCCCTATAAAATTAATATTCCTATTATTCATTCCTAAAATACCAAGTTTTTTTAGTTTGAATGGATTTGCTAAAAACATTTTATTTATTATCTACCATTGTTTTAAATCTATATAATTCACTTAATCTATAACCACTATATCGACCAAGGAGAATTGTTAATCCCAGAACTATTAATAAAACCTCAGGAAAGTTAAAAGTAAGGAAACTAAGTGTCTTATTAGTCATTGCAAAAAAAGCAACTATTGCAACAATCAAAGAACCACTTCCTTGTTGAAATACTTCTTTTGCCCCTTCTTCTTCCCAAAGAATTGACATTCTTTCAATAGTCCAAGATAAAATAATAATAGGGAAAAATGTAATACTTGTTGCATATCCTAAATTAAGTTTTTGTGACATAATTGCTACAAAAGCCATAATTGCTAATACAACTATTAAAACAGAGGAGATTCTTGCAACTAATAATAAATTTAAATAGGATAGATACGACCTTACAATTAATCCAATAGTAACAACAACTATAAACATAACTATTCCAGGAACAAGTTGAGTTTCAATAAAAGCCATAGAAAGAAGAATAGGCATAAAAGTTCCAGAAGTTTTAAGTCCTATTACAACTCTCATAAAAACCACAACTAATGCTCCAAGAGGAACTAATAGCAAAAATTTAAAAGTATTTTGAGTTTCATTAGGTAAAACAAATAAAGAGAAATCCAATAGTGTACTTTCATTTTTTATATCTTTTACTAAAGCTGCACTTCTTGCTGGAACTATATTTTTTGTTATAGAAAATCTTACACTAGAGTTTTTTACTCCCTCAGCTTCTAATAAAAACTGTGTTCCCCTTTGCCAAATAAAAATATCCAAATTATTAGGAGTCATTCCTTTATTTATATCAAAAAGATACCATTTATCTTTATAAAACACTTCTAACATAGGAACTAAATCTATATTTCTTTTTTTATCTTCTAAGTATAAAGCACCAACTGTTCGTACACTATATCCCATAAAATTAATCATTTTAACTAAAGAATCTCTTTTTTGTTTATCTGTACTCATAAAATTATTTCTAATTAACTTTGTAGATTGAGAAGGTTGTTTTAGATTAAACTCTTCTATTAATAAAGAGGTAAAGGTAAGAGAATTAGCACTTTTTGAATAGATACTATCTAAAATAGATTTTGAAGCCATCATTATTGGATTTTTAACATCTTCTGAATAAATTTCTTGTTCAAAATCTTCCTTAGGCTTAATTTTATTGTATTTATCTTTTATAACATCAATAGAATAATATAAAGTTTGTTCCCCTTGTATTTGTCTTTTTGACCAAATACCTTTTCTAACATCATTTAAAGTTTGAACACTATATCCATAATTGGGAGAACTTGAATCTTCATTTATTATTAGAAAACCATTTTGTTTAGAAGGGATTGTTAAAGAAACTATTCCACTATTATCTTTAATTTTACTATCAAAAGTTATTTTAGCTTCAATATTCCAAATATTATCTGTTTCGTCTTGAAAAAGAGGAAATCCTAAGTAAACAATTTTATATGTAATTAAAGAAAAAGCTAAAATAATTAAGAAGAATGAAAAAAAGATTACTTTGTGAGTATTAGAAAGTTTAAACTTTGAACGCATCTTATTTCTTTGTAGGTTTAGTTATATATTTTTTTGAAACATCTACTACAATATATCCATTTAAAAAGTTTCTTCCTATTAATATTGGATAATTAAATTTACTTCTATCTGTTAATGAAACATCAATAACTTCACTATAATCACCTAAATTAATTCTCATTTTTACAACATACCTTCTTTGATTTTTTTCAACCCCATGTCTTTTGATACTAACAACTCTTTCTACTGGTAAACTTTTTTCAATAAGTTCTTTTTTCTCATTTTGAAACTTAAATTTAACCCATTTTTTACCATCTCTTTCAAACTCTTTTATATCTAAAGCATGAATAGATGTTGTTGTTGCTCCTGTATCAATTTTCGCTTCATATACTTGTTCTATTGAAGGAATATAAACTTTTTCATAAATGCCAACTATTGTTTTTTTATCTTTAGTCACAGGTTTTTCCACAAAAACAGTTTTTATTTTTTCTTTTACAACAACTTTTGGATTTAACTCTTTTTCAACAAGTTCAATTCTTTTTTCTAGAAGAGTAATATTTTTTTTAACTTCTTCAACCTTTTCATTGGTCGCTTCTATTTTTTGAAGATGTAATTTCTTTTCTTCATCTTCTTTTATTTGTTCTAAAGAATCTTGTTTTATTTGAGTTGTTGCAGTACAGGCAGAGAAGAAAGTTATTATAAAGTAGAGTAAAATAAGATTGTATTTCATTAATTAAGACCTTTTTTTGTTAAAATAGACTTTTATACATTGATATTAATAAGTGATTATTACACTTAAAACATTTGGAATTATAATATTTTAACCTAAAACTTAATTAAAATAAATTTAATAAGAAGAATGAATATTAATGTTATTAAAGAAAGAGAAAGAATCTCTTTCTAAATATTTAGTTATTTTTTTGAGATATCAATCCCAGGAGCCTGTTCTGAACCAACATAATCATCAACTTCATTATTATATTTGATATAAGAAAAAACAGCTCCTACAACTAAACAGAAAATAATTACTAATAATACAGTTCTTCTTTTTTCTTTAGATTCTTTATTATTATAATCATCAATTTTATCTAAAGATAACTCATCATCCATATTACTTTTCATGACAACCCCTTTTTTATTTTACTATACCCTATAAGTACTTAAAAAAATAGTCATAAGTTTAACTTATGGTATTAATTAAATTAAATTTAATTTTATCTTATAATAATGATACCATAAGTTGATTAACAGTTACTGCAATTTCTTTTATATCTTTATTATCTTTTGTCATAAATCTGTCAAGATTATCTCTAACTTTAAAAAAGATATCTTTTTCATTATTTATAAAATTTGCAAAGGCAACTTCTGGTTTTTCATTAACCCTTTGAAAATCTAAAATCTTTTTTGTATAATCAACAACAATAAACTCTATAAATTGTAAAATCTGATTTCTTAAAACCATATCATTGCGAGTAGACAATTTAACTTTATTTAACTCAACTATAATATCTAAAATATTAAATTCATGTATTAAAGAATAAAATAATACTACCACATCTTTAAAAGAATGATGAGTTGAAGACTGTAATACAATTGCAGGAATTGCAAATCTTAGATAATCAATTACTGAATAAAATTGATTAAACATTTCATCTCCATCAATAATATTCTCTACTTTTTGCTGATGAACTTGCTCTAATAAAGAAAAAAGCTCATCTTTATGGTCTAAAATATGAGTAGCATCAAGTTGATTTTTCTTTAAATATTTAACCATCCATTTTGTACTTGAATAAAGAGTATATTCAAGTTTTCCAAGTAGTTTATACTGAGTTTCTGCATCTATAATGTAATCTTGAGATGCTAATTTTTTTCTAACTTCTTTTGCTCCAAATAGTTGTCTTGCTACAAGATATGATTTTATCTTAAGTAAAAATCTATCAGTTCCTAATTTTCTATAATCACTTATAAAAGTAGAACCTTGAGAATTGATTATTATATCTGCCATTTTTGTAGCAATTATTTCTCTTCTTAGAGGATGTTTTAATAAATCATGCTCATAAGCACCTACAAAAGATTTAGGAAAATATCTATATAAATATTGTAAAGCAAATTGTTCATCTACTAAATTAGATTCTAATAAAAGTTTTTTTACAAATATTTTTGAGTAAGATAATAAACAACATAATACAGGTCTTACTAAAGACTCTTCAATATTTACAACTTCATGAATATTTTCATTCTTAGGAATAAAAAAAGATTTTCTATCAAAAGCTTCTACTTCTTCTTCTAAGGTTTCAATTACTTTTAAATAGTCACTTAAATACTTTCTTGAAAATCTCTCTTCCATTGATATTACAAGAGCTTGGTTATAATTACTTTGTAAAACAAGATTTACAACTTGCTCTGTCATAGAGTTTAAAATATTTTGTCTCTCTTCATTTGATATATTTTCATGCTCTGCAATTATATTTAGAAGTATTTTTAAATTTACTTCATGGTCAGAAGTATCAACTCCCCCTGCGTTATCTATTCCATCAATATTTATTTTTCCACCACTTAGGGCATATTCTACTCTAGCTTTTTGAGTAAACCCCAAGTTTCCACCTTCACAAACAATTCTAGCTTTTATATCAGTTGCATCAACCCTGACAGCTTCATTTTGTTTATCTCCAATATCAATAGAGTTTTCATCACTTGCTTTTACATAAGTTCCAACTCCTCCATTAAATAATAAATCTGCTTCCATAGTAAGAAGCATTCTACATAGTTCTTCACCACTTACTATTTTCTTTTTAGTTCCTAATAGTTTTTTAATTTCAGCACTTAACTCTATCTCTTTATCATACCTATTAAAAACTCCTCCACCTTTAGAAATTAGTTCAGGATTATAGTTTTTCCAACCACCATTTTTAGATTCAAATAACCTTTTTCTTTCTAAATATGCAGTTTTTAAATTAGGGGTAGGATCAATAAAAATATCTTTATGTGAGATTGCTGCATAAAGTTTAAATTTTTCTGATTCAATAAGTCCATTTCCAAAAACATCTCCACTCATAGAACCAATACCTACAATTGAAACTTCATCTTTATAAATATCAATTCCTTCTTCTATAAAGAATCTTTTTGTAGACATTATTGCACCTCTTGCAGTAATTCCTAAATCCTTGTGACCATAACCATTAGAACCACCACTTGCAAAGGCATCGCCTAACCAATACCCTCTTTCAATAGCAATACTATTTGCCACATCACTCATTGAAGCTGTTCCTTTATCAGCTGCTACTACAAAGTATGGGTCATCTCCATCATAAGCAATAATATCCTTATTTTTTACAACTTCTGAATTTTCCATATTATCTACAAGGTCAAGGTTTGCATTTATATACATTGAATATATTTCTTGGAAATACTCTTTTGTAACAAGATTTGTATCTTTATTAATTACAAAACCACCTTTTGAACCATCAGGAATGATAATTGAGTTTTTCCCTTCTTGAGTAATCATCAAAGATTTTACTTCTTGTCTATAATCTTCATGTCTATCAGACCATCTTAACCCACCTCTTGAAACTTTACTCATTCTTAAATGAACTCCATAAAAATCAGGATGATAAATAAAGTTTTCAAAATTTGGTTGAATACCTCTTAAGTTTGTACCAAAACATTTTCCATCAATTTTAAAAGAAATAGTTTCCCTATTAAGATAATAGTTAGTTCTAAATAAAGCTCTTAAAAAAGAAAAAGTAAGTTTTAAAATTCTATCATCATTAATTTGAGGAATCTGTTTTATTTCATCTTCGATTGTAGTCTCTATTTTTTTTAATTTTTCTTCTCTTTTTGTAGAAGTAGGAGAAAACTTACTTTCAAAATAGTCTACAAATAATGATGTTATTTTGTGATATGTTACTAAAGTATGTAAAATTGAAGCAGAATTTATAGTTAATACTGCTTGGTCTAAATATTCAACAAAAGCTCGTACAAGACTGATTTTCCTTAAATTGAAGTTCTCATTTAAAACTAAAGAAAATACCTTTGAGTGAACCATTGAAGAATCTAACAAACAGCTTGTAATTATGCTTTCTAAATTATCTTTTGCATTTATAATTTTCTTTTCTTCACTTTTATTTTGAAGTTTTAAATTAAATTTCAATACATAAATAGCTTCATTTTTGTATTCTACACTATAAGTTACTTCATCTATAATAACAAAGCCTATATCATGTAAGATAGGTGTTATTTCAGATAAAAGTATTTGCTCTTTTGAATATATTTTAATACTGTTTGAATTCTTTATTTCTTCTATTCTTGTAACTATTTTTTCTTCAAGAACTTTTTTAAATAAGTCATTTGAAATTTCTAAATCATTTGGAGTAAGCAATTGAGAACAAATAGCGTTCATATCAGGAGATGTTGTAGCCATAAAATATCCTTTTTTATAATATTTATTTTAATACTACAGTTAAAAAATTAAGAAAAATATTAAAAATTATACAAATGTAAAAATATTTATATAAGAATACTAGTGCACTTTGGAGTTAAGATTTCAAAAAAATCTTCTACTTTTACTTCTATATCTAAACCTCTTTTCCCTCCACTTACAAAGATTGTGTCAAAAGCTTTTGCACTAGAGTCTAAAACCATTTTTAATCGTTTTTTTTGTCCAAAAGGAGAAATTCCTCCTAGTAAATACCCTGTTACTTTTTGTGCTTCTTGCTTATCTGCCATTTGTGCTTTTTTACAAGAAAAAGTATTTGCAACTGCCTTTAAATTTAATTGATTTGAAACAGGGATAATAGCAACAACTAACTCTTTTGAATCAATTTCAACAAGTAAAGTTTTAAAAACTTGTTTTTCATTTAAATTTAACTTATCAACTACTTCTTTTCCATAGTTAGTACATAAAGGGTCGTGGTCATACTTGTGAATTTTAAAATCACATTTATTTTTTTTTAATAAATTTATTGCGGGAGTCATATCAATCCTTTTTCGTATTTTACTAAAAAAAATTTAAAATAATTTTTACAATTAAGATAATTATTATTAATATTAATATAGAATAGTGAAATTTTTTTTTAAGGAAAAGTATGAAAAAAACTGTTTTTTCTCTAGTTACACTTGGTATTTTATCAAGTAACCTATTTGCTGGTAGTTGTGAAGACAACTTAAAATATGATTTTACATTTTTTGGAGCACCAGATAAGTCTTATGTTGTAACAAAAAATACATTTACAAATTCAAAAAGTAATTTTCCTAATGGAAAACTATTAAATGCAACTTTAGAAATTGATGCTTTATCTCTTGATACAAGTGCTGATATGAATAATGGTAAAGCAATGTGGCCTGCTAGTATGGCAAAAGTAAGAAATATGAATACTGTTAATAACTTTTTCAAAGGCTTTGAAAAAGATATTGGAAAAATCAATGTAAAAATTATAAAAGTTGCAGCTGATTCTATGGATGTAGAGTTTAAAATGAATGGAGAAACTAAAGTTATTCCATTTTCATATAAAACAGAAGGTGACACAATCAAAGCAAGTGGAAAGTTAGATGTTCTTGCATTTAATACAAATAAAGCTTGGACAAGATTTGCTGCTGTTTGTAGTGCTTTTCATAAAGGAAAATCTTGGAATGAGATTGATGTATTCTTTGAAGTTCCAGCAAGTTGTAAATAATAAAATAGTCCTCTAGGGCTATTTTATTCAAAAAAAATCATTTTATTTCTTCCACTATTTTTTGCTTCATACATAGCCATATCAACTCTATATAAAAGAGATTCAGTATCATCCCCATTTTTATAAGTTGCAGCCCCTATACTTGCTGTTTTTTTACCAACTTCTGGAAATTTATGGTTCTCAATTAATTCTCTTAAATGTTCAGCTTTTATTTTTATTCCTGTTTCATCTGTATGAGGACAGATAATTAAAAATTCTTCTCCTCCCCATCTTCCTAAAACATCTATTTTTCGTACATCTTTTTTTAAAATTTTTGAAAATTCAATTAAAACTAAGTCACCTATTTGATGTCCATAATTATCATTTACTTCTTTAAAAAAATCTATATCTAACATAATTAAAGAAAATTTAAACCCTGTTCTATCACTTCTTAAAGTTTCTTTTTCTAATTCAACATCAAGTTTTCTTCTATTGTATATCTTTGTTAATTCATCTGTAATGTATAGTTTTTCTAGCTTTTCATTTTTTTCTTCTAAAAGTTTTTTAGTAGCTTTTAGTTCTGTTAAAATTTTTTCTGTTTCTTCTTTTTGCATTTTTAATTTTCTATTCCAATAAATAAAAAAGACTATAATCAAAATAAAGAAAATAACACTATATACAACTAAAGTATAATCAACTCTATTTTCATAAGATATTGCTACATACTTATTATAAATTTCTTGTCTTTTATTTTCAGGAATTTGTGATAAAAGAGCTTCAAAAACTTCTACTAAAATAGGTTCATCTTTTCTAAAAGCCATACTAAGGTTTAATTTTTCGTGAAATTTTGCTGCAATTTTTAGCTGACCTACATATCTTTCTTCAAATTTATATGCAGCAGTTGATAAAGATGAAATAAAGCCAAAAAGTTCTCCTTTTATAACTTTTTCAAAACCATCATCAGTATTTTTAACACTAACAAAATCTAAATAAGGGTATCTCTGTTTTAAAAGATTTTCATAGATATATCCTTTTACAATACCAAGTTTCTTATTACTTAAATTCTTGATATCATCAATAAAAGAAACATCTATTTTTGTTGTAAGAACTAGAGGTGCAGTAATATAAGAAGATGAAAAGTTCATATATTCTTTTCTTTCTTTAGAAACCATTGCAAGGGATAAGATATCACATCTTTTATCTTTCATATATTCTAAAGTTTCAGTCCAGTTTGAAGTTTTTATTAATTTTATAGGAATGGGTAAATTTCTTCTAAAAATATCAAAATACTCCTTGCTGATTCCCGTATGATTCGTATTTTCATCTAATTTTTCAAAAGGCATCCAAGTGGGATCAATACATAAAGCAAATTCTTTTTTTGAGTTTAGATAGTCAATTTGTTTTTTAGTAAATAGTTTATTAAGTTCTGTATGAGCAGATAAATCTAAAAAAGATAAAATTAGTATAATAAATAATGTTTTTATAGACTTCATAACTTTATAAAACTCCTATAATAAGTCTATCTTAGCCATTTTATAATAAGATTATTATAAAAAACAACTATTAAAATAAAAAATAGATTGTTTTATTATTTAAAAATTATTCTTTTATCCAAGTAAAAAACTCTTTTTTACTTTTCTTTTACCATTGATTAAAATAGAAATAAAATGTTCACCTAAATAATGTTTTCTTGTAGTCATATTTTTAAAACTTTGCTTTTTTAAAAAACTTTTTTGATTTTGTTTTATTTCTCCTTGATAAATCATAAATATTTTTTTAGAGAATTTACTTTTAGCTTTTAAGTACTCAATTTCATACTCAACTCTAATATTTCCTAAGTTTTGATTACTTTTAAGAGTAAAATAAAAATTTAAATCTTCTCCTAAAGAGACAGTATCTTCAACTTTAAAATTCTCAATTTGAATATGATTTGTTTCTAAAAAACCAAAAAGTTTTAAAGTTTGGGTATCTCCTTTTTTTAATAGTGTTCTTGAAGCATGTTTACAAATCCAATCTAAACTTTTAGATTTTCCTAAATTATTTTTTACAAACTCTATTACAAGTAAAGGATTATCTTTTGAAATATCATTTAAATTATTTGCAACAGATTTTTGCACATATTTAGAAGAATCATTTTTTAAAAGCTCAATTATTTCTAAAACTTTTAAAGGATTCTTTTTATACTTTGGTAAAGCTATAGCCCAAGGAAGTCTAGGTCTACAACCTTCAGAAGAAAGCCTTCTTATATGTTCATTTTCACTCTTTGCCCAAAGTTTCATTTGAGTCATTGTTTCATCTTCATACTTTAAAATAAACTGTCGTATCGCAAACTCAGAAGAAGAATCAATAGTAAACACTTCTAAGGCTTTTATAGAATTTTCAAAATCTTCAAGTCCAAAAACCTCAACAAAGTCTTGAAAAAACATAGCTTCAAAGCCAGAAAAATCTTTTGATGTGGGTTTTAGTATTTCAAGTTGTTCTTTATAAGGCAAGGGTAAATATTCATTAAGAATAATAGCAATATGACGCATACGCATTTTTAGTTCTAAAGTTTCCCAAGTAGGATTAAATATTGAGTTTATAAAACTATCAATATCAAACTTTTGATAGTTTTCTTTTATTTTATTTGCTAGATTTCTTATATACTCTTTTGTATATACATTTTTTAATTGCTCTGCCATGTTTTGTTTATTTTCTTCTTGTATTTTGTCGTATTGAAATTATTAATTGGTAAATCAAATATGAAATAATGATTTTAAAAATAAGTTCTATTCCATTTATGCTATCACCATCACACATGATTGAAAAAGGGTTGATAGCTTTTGCTGCTAACTCCAATAGTAAATCATTGGTAATATACAAATAAAACCCTATAGTCAAAAAAATAAATGAAGAAAAATATTTTTTAAAACCTCTATTTTCTAATATATTATCAATTATAAAAGGAGTAGATAAAAATATAAATAAAATGCCTAAAATATTTGCACTTAACGATTTATCAACTAATTTATTCCCATCTAAAAATAAATATTCAATAACTCCATGTCCCATACTAAATAACAATATCAAAAATAAAGCTAAAACCCAATTTTGTGAATGTTCACTTGACCAATCATGAAATTTGAAAATCAATTTTTCTTTTAAATTATCTTTCCAATTTAATTCATTATCATAATGCTTCATTTCAATAGCATAATAATTGTTTGCTTCTATAAAGTTATTTTGTCTATCAAAAGAGTCTTTTATTATTCTTGCAGTTTCTCTATTCTCAACTTCTAATTTAGCATTCAAAAAATTCATATTGCTAGGTAAGCTTGTATTAGATAAATCAAGTTTTTTATTTTTAATCTTACTATTAATCAAGCTAAACCTATCTTTTACTATTGAATTATTAAGCTCCAAACCATTATTTAATGTGCTGTTTTGGATATTTAGAGATAATATTTCTGAGTTTTTTAAGCTAACTTCTTTTTCAATAGTTGAATTTTCAATACTTATAAATTCAGGCACACTTAAAGTTGAATTTTTAATAAAACTATTATCTTTAATAATTAATTTTACAGAATTTATATTTTCATCTGAAGGAAGAAAATATAAATTTTTACTAATTGTTGTATTTTTCAAAAACAATGAACTATTCAATATACCTAAAGTTCCAATATTAGAATCAGAAACATCGATATTTATACTTCTGCAATTAAGTCCACCATAACTTATGTTGTCTATTTCCATTTTATCATAATATAAATTACTACTTTTTACATAACTCTCTTTTCCATAATCTTTTTTATGAAATACACAATCTCTAAAAATCAAATCCTTAAATTTTGTATATTTAGAAAATCTATTATCAAAAAAAATACAGTTTTCAAATAATATTTTTTTATGTTTAGTTACCTCTAAAATTTTCAAAAAACTATTATTTACAGAAAAAATCACATCTTTAAATAATATATATCCTTCTTGAATAAAATAATTAAAACCAGATATTGCCTCCGAAATTTTTAACTTATTAAATCTATCTTCTTTTATAAACTTAATGAAAAGCTCTGCAAATAAATCATCATACTTTTGTTCATTACTCCAAAAATCATTTTTTTCAGAATGTAAAATACACTTACTCTGTTCTTTATCAAAATATTTATCTTCAACTTCTACATTACAAATACTACATATATTTTTTGGCATATATTACTCTTTAAACTTCTATTCTTCTTTTATTTTCTTCTAAATATGGATATTCCATATGTTTTGCTGTTGCTCTTGAAACTTCTTCACCAAAATATTTTTTTACAATATAAAGTGCCATATCAATTCCTGCTGAGATTCCAGCACTTGAGATGATATTCCCATCTTCAACATAGTGTTTATCTTTGCACACTATTACGTTTTTAAATTCTTCTTCCATCCTTTGTAAACTTTTCCAATGTGTTGTAGCATTTATACCTTCAAGTAAGTTTGCATTTGCCAAGATAAGTGAACCTGTACAAACAGAAGCTAAAAGTTCTACTTCTTTTACTTTTTCTTTTATAAAATCTAGAACATTATTATCATACATAAGTGTTCTAGTACCCATTCCTCCTGGAACAATCAAGATATCAAACTTTGGGCAAGTTTCAAAATCATAATCAGGTATTATTTTCATATTTCCTTTTGTCAAAACTATATCTTTTGTCATAGAAACAAGTTTTACATCAAAAGGAGAAAAAGTTTCTAATCTTTTTGATTCATCAATTCTAGTTACACTTAAAACTTCAAATGGTCCACAAAAATCTAAAACTTCTATATCATTGAAGATAAAGATACCAACACTTTTTTGCATATAAACTCCTCTTTAAAGGAACTTTATCATATTCTAATTAAAAAAATTAAATAAAAGAATTTATAAAGAGACAGGTGTCTCTTTATAATTAAAATTCCATTTTCATTGAAAAGGCTATATTTCTAGGGTCGCCTAATGTGCTACTTGCTGCCCAATAATCTTCATCTGTAAGATTTGAAATAGTTACATTAAAAGTTGTAGGATATTTATCTATTTTAGTTTTATATCTAGTCCCTACATCGTAAGTTGTAAAGGAAGGAACTATATCTGTATTTGTGCTATTACCATATTTTTTTCCTGTATAGTTAACTCCACCTGTTAGAGTTAATCCCTCTATTGAAGGAATATCATACTCAGCAAATACTTTGGCTAACCTTGAAGCTGCACCTGTAGGCTCTTTCCCTTCTAAGTCAGGATTATTTGAGTCTTCTATACTTAATTCCATAAAAGTAAATCCTCCCATAAGAGTTAAGTTCTCTGTAACTCTACCTGTTGCAGATAGTTCTATACCTTGATGTACTTCAAGTCCATCTTGTACATAAGTACCAGTTGATGTCCCATCATCAGAATATTGATTTGCATTTTCTATTTTAAAAAGTGCAGAGCTTATAAGGAAGTTTTCATTTAAACTATATTTTGCTCCTACCTCATACTGCTTACTTACAAGCGGTGGTAAAATCTCTCCGGCATTTGTATAACTATCTCCTACTATTGTTCCTTGTTCTAAAGCTTCTATATAACTTACATAAGTAGTGAGCTCCTTAAATGGCTTATATATCAAAGATAAATTTGGTGTAGTAGCAGATTTATCATAATCAGAAGTTGTACTACCATCAGAACTATAAAGTTTTTCATCTATTATTGAATAGTTTACTCCAATTAATGCAGACCATTTGTCATTAAATAGAATATCATCTCCAATCAAAATATTGGTATCTTTATTCTCATGTATTTTATATTTTTCCCCTGGATTAATATCGTCATATTTTATATTTTTTAAATCAACGAGTGAATATCCATACTCTGAATCCCATAAACTATTTTCATATATATTTCTTTCTTGAAAACTTTGGGATACTCCTATACTAAGTTTATGTGAAATATTTGCTGTATCAAAATCTGCATCTAAATATGCCTGTACTCCTTTGCCCACCCAATCAAAAGGTGGTCTATAAAAAGCTGAAGTTTTGAAAAACCCATCAGTTTGTAAAGAAGGATATACTTCATATATATATCTTTCTACAGTCGTGTAAGTATATGCTAATCTCGTGCTAAAAATATCATTTATATCCCAATTTAATTTCAACATAAGTCTATCAGCTTCATCTACCGTTGGCTTATCAGGTGCATATAATTTAGTTGAGTCATATGCACTAGGTCTATTATCTGAAAAAGAAAAAGATGCCTTTAATGTCTCTTCTTGTTCTCTATGCATTAGATTTAAAATAATTGTTGCATCATCAGAGATATCATAATCAAATGTAGCACTTATGAGTTTATCACTTTTAGATTGATTTTCTATATAACTTTCTCCATCTTCATAAAGGGCATTTAAACGATAACCAAATTTTCCCTCTTCATCAAACTTACCGCCTATATCTAAATGTGTATAGTAGTCTGAACCGCCATAGTTACCTACAGTGATATTTTTTATAGGTTCATCTGTTGATTTTTTTAGAGTATAGTTAATAGCTCCACCTACATTTCCACTCCCATACATAAAACCTGAAGCTCCATTTAGTATTTCAACTCTTTCAGTTTCTATGGGATCTATTGATAAACTATAAAATGTTTTTATTCCTTCCAAAATAGGATATCTTGATTGATACCCTCTAAGAGTTGGAAAATCAGTTTCTGTATCTTGAATAGTTGGCATTTTTTTAAAGATATCTTTAAAGTCATTTACCATATTATTTTCTAACAAATCACTAGATATCACCGTCATCTGATAAGGAGTATCTTGTAAACTTCTACTTCCCCATATACCAATACCTGAAATATCACCTACTAAATACCCATTTTCAGCACTACCATCTTTAGTATTGGCTAAAATATTTACTTCACCCAAATCATTCTCATTTTTTGATGTGTTTTTTACTCTTTTCTCTCTTATAATAATTGCACCATCTTCTATTATAGCTTCCAAACCACTATCTTGTAGTATTTGATTTAATGCATTTTTAGTTCCAATTACATTTTGAACAGCTTTTGATGTTTTTCCTTCTAATAATGTTCCATTTACTATATATGGTGTTTTTGATTTTTTAGAAATAACCTCAATAGCATCTTTTAAAGATTGGCTTTTTATAGAATAGTTTATCTCATCAGCATAGATATTACTGCATAAAAGTAATGCAGCAACTGGACTTAAAAATTTCATTTTAAGTGAACTCATTTATCTCTCCTTTTATATTATAAAACAATTTTAAGAATCATTTTTAATATAAGACAGAGAAATTATAAAAAAACGGACATTAATTTTCTATTTTTTTTGAAATTTTTATTAATTTATCTTTTTTATCTATGTTTAGAGGATAGATTTTTGTAATTGTACTTAAAAATATATCTATTTGATTTGTGGCAAATTCACCAGTTATTATATAATTTTCTATTTTCTTATGTGAAAAATCAAAATTATAATCATAATATTTAGAAAACTCTTCAAGAGCTTCTTTTAGACTTATTTGGTTGAAGCTTATTAAATTGTTTTGCCAAAGAGCTATTTTATTTGGGTTTAATTTTAAGTATTTATTTATTTTCCCTTGATTTGTATATGTTATAGTTTCTGCTTTTGTAAGTAATCTAGTATTTACTTTTCTATCTAAATCATTTAAAAAATATGTTCTTACTTTTCCTTCTTTTACATTTATAGTTGTTTTATTATTTGAACTTATTACTTCAAACTTTGTTCCTACTACTTCTATTTGAATATTATTAGAAGTAATCAAAAAAGGTCTGTTTTCATTTTTTTCAACATTAAACATTACTTTTCCATTTGATAAAAATGCTTCTCTTTTGTTTTTATAAAATTTTATATCAAGTTTTGTTTTTGCATCAAGGGAAATGATAGAACCATCAGGTAAACTTTGTTCTAAAATACTTTGAGTATTTGTTGAATATACTTTCTCATATTTTAAACTATTCTCATCATATATTTTAAATAAAGAAAAGAATAAAACTAGAACTATTGCTGCTGCACTTGTATAATAAGATTTTACTTTAAAAGAAAGTTTTGACTTACTTAAGCTTCTGTGAACTTCACTACTTAGTTTTTGACTATTTTCTTTAGATAAAGAGTTTGACATTTGATGAATAAATTTCATTCTATCATATGCTTTTTGATGAAATGGATTTTCTTTAAGCCAAGATTTAAGCTCTTTTTTTTGAGACTCATTTAGACCTTCTTTTTCACAAGTTATCCAGTAAACTGCTTGTTCTTTTATTTTGTTTTCCATAATCACTTAAAATCCCTTCTTTGATAATTCATCTTCAATCTTTATAGTTGCTCTTTTGATAAGTTTCTCCACAGCATTTGATGTTATATCCATCATTTTAGCAATTTCTTTTCTAGTGTAACCATCAACTGTAAACAAAACAAAAGCCTCTTTTGTTCTTTGAGGTAACTCATTTACTATTTGCATAAATATTTCTTCTTGATTTTGTTTTATTGCTATTTCTTCTGGTTGCTCAGTTTTTATACTTAATGTAATATCTTCTTGAAATATTGTACTTTTTAATTTTTGTTCTTCAATTGATTCATCAACTGCTATATGTTTTACAACTTTATATAAATAAGCTCTTTGATTTTTAATTTTTCTATTATCTTTTATTTCTAAAACCCTGCTATAAGTTTCTTGAACAATATCCTTAGCTCGTTCCTTATCTCCAACTAATTTATAAGCATAATATAAAAGTTCATCATAATATTTTAACATTCCTTGTACCTGATACCTATGATATTTTTGAGATACATTATCATAATGAATCTTATTTTTATCATAAGTAAAAGGCTTTCATGTCAAGCAGAAAAGATTTTATATAAATTTATAATTTCTTCTTTTGTTAATTCTCTTTGGACTTTATCACTTTGTTTTTTTACTAAAATTCCAAACTTTATAGATTCTTCTTTAGTTAAATCTTCTCCAAAAAATTCACTTATTATAAAAGCAACTCCCCCTTTTCCTGATTGGGAATTTACTCTAATAACATCTTCATATCCCCTTTTTATATCTTTTGGGTCAATTGGTAAATATGGAACATTCCACTCTTGACAAGAGTTTTCTCTGTAAAAGTCAATTCCTTTTTTTATAGCATCTTGATGTCCTCCACTAAAGGCTGTGAAAATCATATCTCCCACATAAGGATGTCTTGGATTTATATTTAAGTTTGTTAAATTCTCATACATCTTTTTTACTTCATCTACAATTGATAAATCAAGAGTAGAATCAATTCCTTGTGAGTGTAAATTAAAAGCAAAATTCACTAAATCCAAGTTCCCTGCCCTCTCCCCATTTCCAAATAAAGTACCTTCAACTCTATTTGCTCCTGCTAAGACTGCAAGTTCTGCTGAGGCTACTGATGTTCCTCTGTCATTATGTGGATGAACGCTTATTATAAGTGCTTCTCTATTATTTAAATTATTACACATCCACTCTATTCTATCTGCATAAATATTTGCAGTGCAGGCTTCAAGAGTATTTGGCAAGTTTATTATCATCTTGTTTTGTTTTGTTGGTTTTACCACATCGATTACTTTATTACATATTTTTACTGCAAACTCTAAATTGGTTTGAGAAAAACTCTCTGGGGAATAATCATATATAACATTGCCCTCAAAACCTTTAGTAAGTTCTACTAAATATTTCATAGACTCAACTGCCATGTTTATTATCTCTTCATCTGTTTTTTTAAAAACTACTCTTCTTTGGAACTCATTTGTAGGATTGTATAGATGGAAAATTCCATTTTTTACTCCCCTCATAGCTTCAACACTTCTTTTTATCCACTCTTTTTTTGCTGGGATTAATACTTGAATAGCAACATCATCAGGTATAAGATTCTCTTCAATTAATTTTCTTGTAAAATTAAAATCAGTATCACTAGCACTTGGATAACTTACTTCAATTTGCTTAAATCCCATCTTTACTAAAGTATTAAAATACTCCAACTTTTGTTCGATAGTTAAAGGGTTTACTAAAGCTTGGTTTCCATCTCTTAAATCAACACTTCCATAAATAGGTGCTTTTGTGATTTGATTATCTGGCCAAGTTCGTACGAAATTTTTGACAATAGGATATTGTCTATATTTTTTATAAGTCATTTTATTCTCCATGATTTTATATATTTTGCAAATATTTGCGACTAAAATTGATAAGGTTTGGTTTGAAAATTATTTAGTGAGTAAGAGGTTTGAGAGTAGATTGTTTATTTGAATAATGTTATATTTTTTCATACTATTCATAGTTTCTCCTTTTATTTGCCTAAGTATATAAAATAAAAGAATTTAAATCTTGTACAAAATTAACATTTATGATAAAAGATTTTTTTGAAACTGTTTAGGAGTTAGTTGAAATATTCTTTTAAAACTTCTATTTAAATGGCTTTGGTCAAAAAAACCACTTTGTAAAGCCACTTCTACAATAGGAATATTTTTATTTAAAAGTGCTTTTGCATGATGAACTCTTTTATTTAAAACATATGAATGAATAGGAAGCCCAAAATCATTTTTAAATACTCTAATTAAATGAACTATAGAAACTTTAAACTCTAAAGAAAGTTCTTCTAAAGACAGCTCCTCTAAATAATTCATATCTAAATAATTTTTTATTTTATTTGCCAAGTTTTCTTCAACTTTTTTTTCTAGAAAATCTTTATTTTTTTTGGGAAAAGTTAGAAAACAAAAGTTAAATAACTTTTCTTCTTTTTCTAAAATAGAACTATTTTTATCAAGTAAACATATGCATAAAAGTAAAAACTCATCATAAATAGTTTTATCTTGTATTAGTTCATAATCTAAAGAAAATTGCAAGCTATTTTTTAAAAGAAATTTTTTATTTAGATATAAAACATAACCATCATACGATTTCTTATTTATTGTTGCACAATGGGGTATCTGTTCATTAATAATCACTATGTCATGGGCAAACAAATCAAAAGATTTTTTATTAAAAATAATTTTTAATGAGCCTTCTTTTATTATTGTAAGAGTAAGTTCTTCATGCAGGTGCATTTTTGTGCATGCTGGTATATTTTTAACATAACGTAGTTCAAAAAAAGGGATTTTACTATCTTTAAATATTGCTGATTTCATTTATATCTTTTAAAAAAATATAATTTTAATAATATTTGCCACCAACATTAATACAAGTACAAAAACCAATACTTTTTTAATAAAAGCTTCTCCACCTTTTATTGCATAGTGACTCCCAATATAAGAGCCTAATACATTTGCCAAACCCATTGAGATTGCTACTGGCCAAAGAACTTTTCCTGCTAATACAAAAGCAATCACAGAACCTACATTTGTAGCAAAATTTAAAGGTTTTGTAGAGGCTGTTGAAACCAAATAATCCAAATGTAAAAACTTTTTCATAGAGATTGTCATATAAGTTCCAGTTCCTGGACCTAGAAGTCCATCATAGAAACCAATAGGAGCAGTGGATAAAATAATACTTTTTTTTGAGATTTTAGTATTTTCTTCTTTGATTGTTTTACTCTTTTTAAATAAAAAAACCATAGCAAGTAAAACAGCAATTATAATTAACCACTGAATTGTTTCATCTGATAAATACATTACTAAAATTGTGCCAAAATAAGAAGCTATCAAACAAGGAATAATAGCAATGATTACTACTTTCCAAGAAATTTTTTTGCTTATTGCATATTTTATAGTTGCCATACAAACACCTAAAACACTTGCTACTTTATTTGAAGCTAAAACATGAATAGGAGAAATTCCACTAACAAGTAACATTGGTACTTGGATCATCCCTCCCCCACCAGCAATTGAATCAATATAGCCTGCAAAAAAACCTGTTAATATAAAAATAATAATCCAAAGTAAAGAAATATCTGAGAAAAGTTCCATATGGAAACCTTTGTTTTAAAATAAGGGATAAAAGATAGCCTAAAGACTATCTTTTATTAAGCAAATGCAGGTTGTAAGAAAGGAATAATTTGTTTTTTTCTTGATAAACAACCATCTAACCAAACTTTTCCATCAACTAACTTTACATCAAATGCTTTTTCAAAAATTGAAGTGTCACGTGAAGATACTAATACTTCAGAACCTTCTTTCATAATATCTGTTAAAATTAGACATGCAGTATGTAAGTTGTTTTCTTCTCTTAAAGCATCTAAATCAGTTTGTAGGTCTGCTTTTACTTTATCAAAGATAGCTAAATCAATAACTTCTAATTGACCAATTCCAACTGCATTTCCATGCATATCAAATGGTTTATAATCTCTTAAAATTAAATCTCTAACAGGAACACCATCAACAGCTGATTTAACTTTGAACATCTCCATACCTAAAGCACCAAAATCTTCAACACCTGCAATTTCTGCAAGTTCTCTTACTACTTCAATATCTTTTGCTGTACAAGTTGGTGATTTAAAAATTACAGTATCTGATAAAATTGCACATAACATAACACCAGCAATATTTGCAGGGATTTCTACTTTATGATAATCATACATCTCTTTTACAATTGTATTTGTACAACCAACTGGTCTAATCCAACACTCTAAAGGAGTAGAAGTTTCAATATCACCTAATTTATGGTGATCAACAATACCAACTACTGTTGCTTCATCCAAATCTTTTGGAGCTTGACCTCTATCAGAATAATCAGTAATAAATAATTCGCATCCAGCAAATTCAGTTTTTAATTCTGGTGCTTCAAATCCAAATCTATCTAAAATAAATTGAGTCTCAGGAGAAACAGGTCCTTGTCTAGCAGGAATTGCTTCACGTCCTATTTTATTCAAAAGATAAGCTAATGAAATCGCTGAACAAATTGAGTCTGAATCAGGAGTTGTATGCCCACATGTATAAATTGCCATATTTAAGTTTCCTTTTTTCTTCTTTTAATTTTTCGTGATTTTATCTAAAGTTTAGTTATGTTAGTTTTAAATAACTTAAAATCAATCTTCAAGACTCCAAGATAAAATCTCACCAGCAAATAAAGGAACTACCTTTTCATTTTTAAAATTATATGTATTAGGTACAATAAAATCTTTTTTTACTAATTTTATTGATTTTTTAATAGGACTTATACCATAAATTTTTTGTGCATTTAAACTTACAAAAGCATTTAGATTATCCAATTTTCCATTTTTTTCAAACACTTCTGCTAAAGCTTGTAAAGCTATTGGCGCACTAAAGATTCCTGCTGCACCATCTGAAGTTTCTTTTTTTTCTTTAGGGTGAGGAGCAGAATCAGAACCAAACATTACTTTAGGATGAGCATCTAAAGCAAGTTGTAACAAGGCATCTCTATCTTCAGGTTTTTTAACTATTGGCTTACAAAAAGCATGAGGATTCAACATCCCACCTATAACATCATCTAAAGTTAAAAGTAAATGATGTACTGTTAAAGTTGCATATAAGTTATCATATTTTTTTAGTAAGTCAATTGATTCTTTACTTGAAATATGTTCCATCATAATTTTAAGTTTTGGAAAGTTTATAGCTAAAGATTCATAAATAGGTAAGAACTCTTTTTCCCTATCTAAAATAAATCCTTTTGTTTCCCCATGAATACACACTGGAATTCCAAGTTTTTCCATAGATTGTAAAGTTGGTCTTAAAACGTTAATATCCATAGAAGCAACTCCAGTTTCAGAGTTAGTTGTTACACCAAAAGGGTAAAGCTTAACTGAAATAATCTCATCTTTAATCTCTTTTAAAAACTCATAAGAATAATCAACTTGAAAAAATATCGTAATATAAGGCTTAAAATCATCTTCACTGCAAGCATTTAGAATTCTTTGTTTATATGATAATAATGCTTCTTTTGTAGTAATAGGAGGAGCAAGATTTGGCATAATAAGTGCCCCTGAAAAACTTTTTGAAGTTAAAGGGCCTACAAGTTCTAACATATCGCCATCACGCAAATGTAAATGCATATCTAAAGGAGAATCTATTATTAAACTTTCCAATTTTTATCCTTTTTGTAAAATAATTTGCAATAATAGCAAAATGCAACTTAGTTGCAGAACTAAACATTTAAATCCTACTTACTGTTGATAAAATTAACTAAAATTGTTAAAATATAACAAAAAGGAGTTTATTATGATTAGTAAAGATTTACAAAAAGCATTAATAGAACAATTAAACAAAGAGTATCATTCAGCTTATATTTATTTAGGAATGAGTGCATACTGTTCAAAAGAAGGGTTTAATGGAGCTTCAAGTTGGTTTTTAATTCAATATCAAGAAGAAGTTGCCCATGGAATGAAGTTATTTAAATACTTAGAAGATCAAGATGTAGAAATAAAACTACCTGCAATTGAAGCAGTAAAAGTTGAATATGCCTCACTTTTAGATGTTTTTAAAAAATCTTTATCCCATGAACAAAAGATGACAAAAAACTTAAATATCTTAAGTGATTTAGCAATGAAAGATAAAGACCATGCAACTTATAATTTATTACAATGGTATGTAACAGAACAAGTAGAAGAGGAAGCTACTGTAAAAGCAATAATTGACCATATAAAACTTGTAGGAGATAATGGTTATGGCTTGTATACTATAGATAAAGAGTTAAGTGGAAGAACCTTTACTGACCCAACTGCTTAAATTATAAATAAGAGCTTTGCTCTTATTTATTTTTTAATTATTTTATAAAACTTTCTAAATATTTTATTGGATATAATTCTTTTTATATTATCTCTAGGAAACTTTATGAAAAAACTAACTTTATTTACTTTCTCTTTTATTTTAATACTATTTTTAAATGGCTGTTTTAAAAAAGAAGAACAAACAAAATTTTATGGAAATGTTGATTTAAGAACAGTAAGTTTAGGCTTTAGAGTTTCTGGCAAAATAAACAAACTTTATTTTGACGAAGGACAAAAAGTAAAAAAAGGCGAAATACTTGCAAGTTTAGAAGAAGATTTATACAAACAAGAACTAAAAGCAATTCAAGCTCAAATTAAAATGCAAAAAACTCAAATAGAAAAACTTGAGAATGGTTATAGACAAGAAGAAATCGCAAAAGCAAAAGCAAGTTATGAAAAAAGTTTAGTGAACTTAGAAAAATCAAAAAAAGACTTTAAAAGACAAGAAAAACTAATAAAAACAAACTCTATTTCACAACAAGTATTTGATGATTATAAATTTGCATATGATAATGCAAAAGCAGAAAGAAACTTAGCAAAAAGTCAATTAGAACAGATGCAAAATGGATATAGAAAAGAAGATATTCAAAATGCATATGCACAATTAGAAGCTTTAAAGGCACAAGAAGAAAAAGCAAATATCTACTTAAATGATACAAAACTACTTTCACCAAATGATGGTACAATATTAACAAGAAGCCAAGAGATAGGTGCAATCGTTGAACAAGGAACTCCAATAATTCAAATGGCTTTAACAGATGAATATTGGGTAAGAAGTTATATTGATGAAAAATATTTAGGTCTCATTCAAGCAAATATGGAAGCAAAAGTTTTTACTGATAGTAAAGAAGAACCTTATGATGCTATTGTAAGTTTTATTTCGGCACAAGCTGAGTTTACACCTAAAAGTGTTCAAACAGAAGAATTAAGAACACAATTAGTTTATAGAATGAGATTAATAATTCAAAACCCTGACAAATATATAAGACAAGGTATGCCTGTAACAGTAGAGTTTGAAGACTTAGTTGAAGATTAAAAATGCCAATTATCACTGCTAGAAATATCTCAAAAAGTTTTGTAAATAATACTGCGATTTGTAACTTAAATCTAGTTATAAACAAAGGGAAAATCACTGGTTTAGTTGGTCCTGATGGAGCTGGGAAAACTACTTTAATTAGACTTATTACAGGACTTTTAGATTCAGATGAAGGAGAACTAAAAGTTTTAGATTATACTTTACCAAAAGAAGCAAAAAAAGTACAAGAAGAAATAGGTTATATGCCTCAAAAGTTTGGACTTTATGAAGATTTAACTGTTTTAGAAAACTTAAAACTATATGCAAATTTACAGTCCATAGAAAAATCTAAACAACAAAACAGAATCCAACAATTACTTGAATTTATAAACCTTAAAGACTTCACTTCCTTTTTAGCAAAAGACTTATCTGGAGGAATGAAACAAAAGTTAGGACTTGCTTGTGCTTTAATAAAAAAACCAAAACTTTTACTTCTTGATGAGCCTGGAGTTGGGGTTGATCCAATATCTAGAAAAGAATTATGGGCTATTGTAAATAGTTTAATACAAGATAATGTTAGTGTAGTTTGGAGTACAGCTTACTTAGATGAAGCTGCTTTATGTGATGAAGTAGTTTTATTAAATGAAGGAAAAATTCTTTTTAATGGAATTCCTGCTGATTTAAGTAAAACTATGGATGGGAAGGTTTTTAAATTAGTTGGAAATATAAAAGATAGAAGAAAAACTCTAAGACTTGCTTTAAAAAATGACAATGTAAAAGATGGAGTTATTTTAGGAGATAGTATAAAACTAACTTGTAAGGATAAATCTTTACTTCCAAATCTTAATGATATTGAAGCAGAAAATTGTAGATATGAAAATATTAAAGCAAATTTCGAAGATGGCTTTATGAATATTTTAAATGGCAATTTCAATGGAGAATCAAAATTAGCACAACAAATAGGAACTTTAGAAGAAAGTAAAGAAAAATATCTAATTGAAGCTTCAAATTTAACTAAAAAATTTGGTTCTTTTATTGCAACAAATAATGTGAACTTTAAAATAAAAAGAGGTGAAATATTTGGTTTCTTAGGACCTAATGGAGCTGGAAAATCAACAACTTTTAAAATGCTTTGTGGTTTAATGAAACCTACAAGTGGAACAGCAGAAGTTTTGGGAATGAATTTAGAGAAATCTTCATATAAGGCAAGAAAAAAGATTGGTTATATGTCACAAAAATTCTCTTTATATGGAGATATTTCAGTTTATGAAAACCTAAAATTTTTTGCAGGAGTTTATGGTTTAAGAGGAAAAAGTAAAACAGAAAAAATCGAGAATATGATAAAAATATTTGAGCTAGAAAAATATAGAAAAATAGCTTCAAAAACTCTTCCGTTAGGATATAAACAAAGATTGTCTTTAGCTTGTGCAGTTATGCATGATCCTGTGGTACTTTTTTTAGATGAACCTACTTCAGGAATTGACCCACAAACAAGAAGAGAGTTTTGGAATCATATTTATGCAATGGTTCAAAAAGGAATGACTATCATGGTTACAACTCACTTTATGGATGAAGCTGAATATTGTGATAGAATAGCTTTAATTTATAAAGGAAAAGCCATAGCCTTAGATACTCCTCATAATTTAATACAAAAAGTTTCACAAAATGCTACTATGGAAGAAACTTTTATTGAACTAATAAAAAGAGAAGATAATGCTTAGTATTCAAAGATTAAAAGCTATTTTTTTTAAGGAGAGTTTACAAATTCTAAGAGACCCTAGTGCTTTGATTATTGCTTTAATTCTTCCTTTAATGCTTTTATTTCTTATGGGATATGCCATCTCTTTAGATGCAAAAAATATTCCAGTTGGAATAGTAGTTGAAAAAAGTTCAAAACATACTCAGAGTTTAATAAAAGCTTTTGAAAGTAGTGAAAGTTTCAAACCACAAGTTGCAAAAGATAAAAGAGAATTTATTCCTCTACTTCAAAAAGGAAGCTTAAGAGCAATGATTATAATTCCTGCAAGTTTTGATAAAGATATTTTAAATAAAGATGTGAAAATACAGATTATCACTGATGGAAGTGAACCAAATATTGCAGGATATGTAAATAAGTATTCCCAAGAACTTTGGCAAAACTGGCTTGTGTATGAAAAAATATCTACTTCCTCTAATCTTGAAATAAAAACAAGATATTGGTTTAATGCACCTTTATACAGTAGTTACTTTCTTCTTCCTGGTTCAATAGCTATTATATTAACTTTAATTGGTACTTTACTTACTGCTTTAGTTGTAGCAAGGGAGTGGGAAAGAGGTACAATGGAAGCAATAATGTCTACACCTACAAGCATTTTAGAATTGCTACTTGGGAAACTTTTACCCTACTTTGTTTTAGGAATGCTTTCTTTAGTTATTTGTATTGTAATTACACTTTTTTGGTTTGAAATACCTTTTAGAGGTTCTTATTTTTTACTTTTTATTTGTTCAGCAATTTATTTAATTCCTTCACTTAGTTTAGGTTTATTAATTTCTACTTTAGCAAAAAATCAATTTGTTGCAGCACAAATGGCACTTATAATTGGCTTTCTACCTGCTATGATTTTATCAGGTTTTATTTTTCAAATAAGTAGCATGCCTAGTTGGTTGCAAATTATAACTAACTTTATTCCAGCAACTTATTTTACTACTATTTTACAAACCCTATTTTTATCAGGAGACCTTTATGAAGTTATTCTTCCAAATACTCTTTGGATGCTATTAATAGGTATTGTACTTTTTACAATAATTTTTAAGATCACAAAAAAGAAGTTAAGTTAATGTTTTATCAATTATTAGCCTTAATTAGAAAAGAGTTTTTAGCAATTTGGAGTGATAAACGCTCAAGAATAGTTATTATTGTACCACCATTAATTCAATTAATTCTTTTTTCTTTTGCAGTTACATTAGAAGTAAAAAATATTTCTATTGGTGTTTTAGATAGAGATAACTCTTATGAAAGCCAAGAACTTATAAGGTCATTAAAATATAGTAAACGTTTTAGTGAAGTTTTATATCTTAAAAGCCATGAAGATTTAAAAGAAAAAATTGATTCTCAAAAAATCATGGTAGCAATTGAAATATCACAAAATTTTGCTAAAAATTTAGAAAAAGGACAAATAGCACAAATAGGACTTATAGGAGATGGTAGAAAATCAAATAGCTCTCAAATAACTATTGGATATATTCAATTAATAATAGCTTCAACTTTTTCAAAAACTTCACAGAATATAATCGTAAGAAATTGGTATAACCCAAATTTAGATAATTTTTGGTGGATTCTACCTAATTTAATTGGTAGTTTAACTATGATTATTGCTTTAATTCTAACTTCTTTATCAGTTGCAAGGGAAAGGGAACTTGGAACTTTTGAGCAAATTTCAGTAGCTCCCTTAAGTCCAATGACTCTAATGATAGGTAAAACTATTCCTCCAATGATAATAAGTATTATTGAAGCCATGTTTATTTATTTTTGTGCAATAATATTTTTTAAAGTACCTTTTATTGGTTCTTTTTTTATTTTACTATTAGCTATTGTAGCTTTTGTTTTTTCAACTGTTGGATTTGGGCTTTTTATTTCTTCTATTTCTTCAACTCAACAGCAAGGAATTTTAGGAGCTTTTATCTTACTTGTGCCTTCAATTTTAATGTCAGGTTTTGCAACACCAGTTGAAAATATGCCCCAATGGTTAATTCCTTTTACTGATTTTATTGCTTTAAAATATTTTCTTATTCTCATAAAAGGTGTTTATCTAAAAGATATTTCTTGGGACATAGCAATTTGGGAAATCATTCCTATGTTAGTTATAGGTTTTATTAGTTTAATAATTGCAACTTGGTTTTTCAAGAAAAAGGTTACTTAAACCTTTATTCTTGAATTAAAAACTGTCCTAACTCTTTATTTTTAATAAGTTTAGAATAATCAGCTACAACACCATGCATAGCAATATAAGTCCCATTTTTATTATTTGCACTTAAAAAACCTAAAGCCAATGAAAAATTCATGGTAGCTTCCATTTCATCGATACTCATAGGAATCATAGCTGCTGTAAAAACTATTTGTTTTTCAAGTTTTTTTTCTTTTATTAATTGTGAAGTTAAATGAATAGTATCTGTTCCATGAATAATAATAACTTTATCGTTTTTAGTTATTTTAATGGCTTCACAAATTTCTTCTCTATCTTCCTCTGTCATATCTAAACTATCTTTTGAAACTATATTTTTAATTTCAAACTCTACATTAGGACAAGAAGCAATTATTTTATTTATTGATATATTATCCGAAGCAACATCAAGTTGCCCCGTTATTGGATTATATCTTTTATTAAAAGTACCACCTGTATTTATTACAGTTACTTTCATTTGTTATTTCCTTTTAACTTTTAAATATCATCATAATTATTTACCATATTTTTAGGATGTAAAAGTTCATCTAATTCTTCTTTTGTAAATAATTCTTGTTCTAAAATAATATCATATACTCTTTTATTTGTAGCCAAAGCTTCTTTTGCTAAAGCTGAACTTTTTTCATATCCTAAAATAGGATTTAAGCAAGTCACAAGAGTAACAGAATTTAAAATATTATTCATACAAATCTCTTCATTAGCTGTAATGCCTTTTATACACTTCTCTGCTAAAGTATAAAAAGATCTTCTCATCATATTAATAGAGGTAAATAATTTATATGCAACTAAAGGTTCAAATACATTTAATTGTAACTGCCCACCTTCGCAAGCCATTGCAATAGTTGTATCTGCTCCAATTACTTCATAAGCAACTTGATTTACAACTTCAGGAATAACAGGATTTACTTTTCCAGGCATAATAGAACTTCCTGGTTGCATTTTAGGAAGATTAATTTCATTTAATCCAGCTCTTGGTCCTGAACTTAAAAGTCTTAAATCATTACATATTTTAGAGATTTTAATCGCAACTCTTTTTAAAATACCTGAGATATGAACAAAATCACCAGTATCTTGTGTAGCTTCTATTAGGTTACTTGCACTTTCATAGTCAATACCTGTTACATCTCTAAGATTATTGATTACTTTTTTTCTATATGCTTTTTTAGTATTAATACCTGTACCAATAGCCGTTGCACCAAGGTTTACCTCTTTTAATAAAGTTTGACAATCTCTTAATCTAAAAATATCATCATCAATCATAACAGCATATGTTTTAAACTCTTGTCCTAAAGTCATAGGAACAGCATCTTGAAGTTGTGTTCTACCCATTTTAAGTACATCTTTAAACTCTACTGCTTTTTCATTGAAGCAATCTCTTAAATATCTAAGTGAGTCTTTTAGTTTATAAATTAACTCATATAAAGTAATTTTAATAGCTGTTGGATAGACATCATTTGTAGATTGACTCATATTTACATGATTATTTGGATGAACTATATCATAAGTACTTCTTGGTTTTTTTAGTATCTCTAAAGCTCTATTTGCAATAACTTCATTTGTATTCATATTTGTTGAAGTTCCAGCACCTCCTTGAATTGGGTCAACGATAAACTCATTATGAAACTTCCCATCAATTACCTCATTGCAAGCTTGAATAATAGCATCTCTTTGCATATCATTTAAATCACCTAACTCATAGTTTGTTAAAGCGCAAGCTTTTTTAACTTTTGCAAGAGACTTAATAAAAGTTGGAAATAGTGATAAACTTGTATGCGTAATATCAAAGTTTTCACTAGCTCTTAAAGTTTGAATACCATAATAGGCATCTTTTGGAATCTTTTTTTCACCTAAAAAATCTGTTTCAATTCTAAAACTCTTTTCCATTGTTTTTACCTTTTTTGATTTTAAAATATAATTGTATAAAAAGAAAGTAAGGAAAAAGTGTGTTTTTAGTTTTTTTCTAAAAGTTTATTCTTTTTTTTCAAATTTGTCTATTTTTACACGATTAAATAAACACTATAACCATTAAAATTATGTAAGAATGTACACATTTTAGACAAAAAAAATTTGACTAGAAAAAAATTTTTAGTTACCATTTTCTATATATTATAAAAAAAGGAGTAAACATGAATTATTTTTGTTTTAAAACATCAATATTAAAACATGAAATTAGTTTACTTCTTATTAACTCTTTCAAACAAGTAGAAATACTTACAAAACCTATTAAACAAATTCAGAATTTATTAATTCAAGACAAAAATTTTATTATAGCTGCCAGCTAGACCCTCGTAATTAATACATTAAAATATTAATTGCGATTTCAGAATTTAATTAAATATATTAATAAATTATTTAATTAAATCTGATTTACAAGGGTCACTCCACATGTCAAATAATCAAACAATATTTTAAGGAGACCAAAATGATAAATGAAACAAAAACTTTTGAAAAACATGAATCAGAAATAAGAGCTTATTGTAGAGCAGTACCAACAGTGTTTAAATCATCTTCAAATGCCATAATGATAGATGAAAATGATAAAAATTATATTGATTTTTTCGCTGGGGCTGGTGTTTTAAACTTTGGACATAATAACCCAAAGATGAAAGAAGCAATTGTTGAATTTATTCAAAGAGATGGAGTGATTCAATCACTAGATATGTTTACAGATGTAAAAAGAGATTTTATAAATACCTTTGTTGAAGTTATTTTAAAACCAAGAGGCTGGGAAGATAGAAAACTTCAATTTACTGGACCTACAGGTACAAATGCAGTTGAAGCAGCTTTGAAATTAGCAAGAAAAGTTACAGGAAGAACAGAGATAGTTGCTTTTAATAGAGGCTTTCATGGAATGACTTTAGGTTCTTTAGCTTGTACTGCAAATAATGCTTTTAGAAGTAGTTCTGGTGTGCCATTAACAAATGTAATTAGAGATACTTTTAATGATATGAATGCCTTAGAAAACCTAAGACAAAAAATGTTTGATTTAGGTTCAGGGATGTTACCACCTGCAGCATTTCTTGTGGAACCTATACAAGCAGAAGGAGGAGTTAGAGTAGCTACAAAAGAGTGGTTACAAGGGGTACAACAATTAGCTAAAGATGTTGGTGCCTTACTAATATTAGATGATATTCAAGGAGCATCAGGAAGATCTGGAAGTTATTTTAGTTTTGATGACTTAGACCTTAATCCAGATATTATAGTTTTAGCTAAAGGTTTAGGTGGTCTTGGTACTCCAATTGGAATGTTAATTAACAAAGCAGAAATAGACAGTGCTTGGGCACCGGGACAACATACTGGAACTTTTAGAGGACAAGGTTTATCTTTTGTTGCAGGAAAAATTGGAATTGAATTTTTTAAAGATGAGAAATTTAATGAAGAAACAAAAGCAAAAGCTTCAATTATAAGAGAAACTCTTGATAACTTAAACTCAAAATATAACAAAGTAGTAGAAATAAGACAAAAAGGTATGATGCTTGCTATTGAATTTGAAAGTGCTTCTATTGTGAAAGAGATTACTACAAAATGTTTTGAAAATGGTCTAATTGCTGGAGCTTGTAGTACAGGAGAAATAATTAAATTAATTCCACCATTGACAATTGAAGAAGAGACTTTAAAAGAAGGTCTTAATAGATTTAAAGCTTCTGTTGAAGCTATTTTAGATTAAGGAGTTTATCATGGGATATAGTTCAACTCATTTTAAATCAATAAATCCATATACTGAAGAAACAGTATATGAAGTTCCTATGCACTCTTCTAAAGATATTAAAGAGATAATAGAAAAAGCTCAAGAAGTCTATACAAATATTTGGAGGGATACAGGCTTTGAACAAAGAGCACAACTTCTAAAAGCTGTAGCAAAAGAGATGAAAGATAATCTTGATGAATATGCTCTTTCTATGACAGAAGAAATGGGAAAACCTATCAATGAAGCAAGAGGAGAAGTAAATAAAGCTGCTTGGGCAGCAGAACATTATGCCCAATATGCAGAAGAATACTTAAAAACAGAATATCTTGAATCTGATGCAAGTGAAAGTTATGTTCAATATCTACCCCTTGGAGCTACACTAGGTATTTTACCTTGGAATGCACCTTTTTGGTTAGCATTTAGATATTTAGCTCCGGCTCTTATGTCAGGGAATACTTGTATTATGAAACATGATTCTCATACTCCTCTTTGTGCAGTAAAAATTGTCGAAGCCTTTCAAAAAGCAGGAATGCCAAAAAACTTAGTTCAAAATGTAGTAATAAATCATTCACAAATAGAAGAAATAATTAGACACCCTTTTATAACAGGAGTATCTCTAACAGGCTCTTCAAAAGCAGGCTCTGCAATTGGAGCAATTGCAGGAAGTGAAATTAAACCTGTAGTATTAGAACTTGGAGGAAGTGATCCTGCAATAGTTTTAGCAGATACCAAAGATTTAAATCAAGCTGCTGATACTATTGTCTTATCAAGATATATAAATGCAGGACAATCTTGTATTGCAGCAAAAAGAATTATCGTAGAAGAACCTATATATGAAGAGTTTATAAATCTTCTAAAAGAAAAATTTGCAAAACTCAAACTTGGAGACCCCAAAGATGAATCTACTATTATTGGACCAATTGCAAGAAAAGAGTTAGTAGAAGAGATGCATGCCCAAGTAGATAAATCTTTAGCTTCAGGAGCTAGATTAATTTTAGGAGGAGAAAAATACGAAGGAAAAGGATTCTTTTTTCCAGTAACTGTTTTAGCAGATGTTGAACCAGGAATGGTTGTATCTTGTCAAGAAACCTTTGGTCCAATTGCAGCAATTATAAAAGCTAAAGATAGTGAAGATGCAATTAAAATTGCAAATGATACTGATTATGGACTAGGAGGTTCTATTTGGACAGGAAATACTGAAAAAGGTAAACACTTAGCAAGCAAAATTATCACAGGACAAGTTTCTGTTAATGGAATTGTAAAGTCAGATCCTAGACTTCCAAGTGGAGGAGTAAAGAAATCTGGCTTAGGAAAAGAATTGGGTCCCCATGGAATAAAAATGTTTGTAAATACCCAACAAGTTTGGGTAGGTCCTGCAAAATAGCTTAGGAACAAAGATGAAAGCTAAATTACCATTTACTAAAAAAGAGTATATCCAAAGGGTTAGAAAAGTAAAAGCAATGATGCAACAAAGAAGAATTGATGTTTTAATTGCAACAGACCCTGGAAATATGAACTGGTTGACAGGATATGATGGTTGGTCTTTTTATGTTCATCAAGGAGTAATTATCTCTCTTGATGAAGAAGAACCAATTTGGTTTGGAAGACTTATGGATAGAAATGCAGCATTAATTAAATGTTTTATGAAACAAGAAAATCTTTATGGTTATCCAGAAAAATATGTACAAAACCTTGACGAACATCCTATGACTTGGATTGGAGATAATATTTTCAATAAAAAAAGTTGGAATAAATGTGTTATTGCTACAGAAAGAGATAACTACTATTATTCTGCTGAAGCACATTTTAGATTAACAGCAACTTTACCAAATGCAATTTTTATAAATGCAAATAATCTTGTAAATTGGGCAAGAGGTATCAAATCTGAAAAAGAACTTGAATACATGAAAATAGCAGGTAGAATCACTCAAAAAATACATCAAAGAGTTCTAGATGTAGTAAGAGTTGGTATTCCAAAGAGTCATGTAGTATCCCAAATTTATGAAACTGCAATTGAGGGAGTTGATGGATTTGGAGGAGATTATCCTTCAATTGTACCTTTACTTCCTTCAGGAGCAGATGCCTCTGCATCTCATATTACTTGGGATGAAAGACCTTTTAAAAGAAAAGAGGCAACTTACTTTGAAATATCAGGATGTTACAAAAGATATCATGCACCTATGTCAAGAACTATTTTTATGGGGAAACCTGAACAAAAATTTTTAGATGCAGAAAAAGCATTAATTGAAGCAATTCAAGCAGGATTAGAAGAAGCAAAACCAGGTAATAGAACTTGTGATATTGCAAATGCAGCAAATAATATTATGAATAAATTTGGGATAGACAGAAATGATGCAAGATATGGTTATCCAGTAGGAGTTAGTTATCCTCCTGATTGGGGTGAAAGAACTTGTAGTTTAAGAAGTACAGACCATACAGTTTTAGAACCAGGTATGACTTTTCACTTTATGCCAGGAGTTTGGCAAGAAAATTGGGGAATGGAGATAACAGAAAGTATCTATATTACAGAAAATGGTGCAGAAACATTTTGTAACTTTCCTAGAGAACTATTTATAAAATAAAACTACTAAGAAGGGAGAGTATTAATAAAAAACTTATTTAAAATAAACCAACAAAAAAGGAAGAAAATGAAATTATTTAGAAATTTAGTACTTGCAGGACTTATTACTGCTACAAGTTTAAGTGCAGCAACATGGAAATATGCGTTTGGAGAAGGGACAAGTGATCCTCAAGGTATTTATGCAACTGCTTTTAAAAAATTTATTGAAGAAAACTCTAGAAATAAAATAAAACTATATAAAGTTGGAAGTCTTGGGGAAGAAACAGACTTGATGGAACAAACAAGAGCTGGATTAATTCAATTCTTAGGACAATCAACTGGATATATGGGTGGAACAATTCCTGAAATGGATATATTTACTTTACCATATGTAATGCCTACAGATACTAAGCAATTGGACTATTTCTTTAAAAACTCAAAAGTTATTAATGAAATGCTTCCATCAATCTTTAATAAACATGGATTAGAATTACTATCTGTTTTTCCTGAAGGAGAAATGGCAATTACTACTTTTGAAGAGTTTCACTCTCCAGCAGACTTAAAAGGTAAAAAAATGAGAGTTATGCCGGGTTCTCCAATTTTAGTTGAAACATATGAAGCCTTTGGAGCCTCACCTCAACCAATGTCATGGGGTGACTTAATTGGAGCCTTAAAAACGGGTATGGTGGATGGACAAGAAAATCCTACAGTATGGATTGAAGCTTATGGATTAGATAATTTAACAAAAGTTTTAACATATATGGGACACGGACACTTTAATGCTTCAGCAAGTGCAAATAAAAAGTTTTTTGATAGTTTATCAAATAGAGATAAAAAATTAATTAGAAAAGCAGCCCAATATGCACATAAAGTTATTTTAAAAGAAGCTCAAAAACTTGATGCTTATGGATTAGGAAGAATCATTAGAACTAACCCTACTTATAAAATTGTTACTTTAAGTGAAGAAGAAAGAGAAGTATTTAAAGAGAAAGCTAAAGCTGTGCAAAAATCTTTTGCCTCAAAAAGCAAAGAGAATAAGAAAATCTTAAATCAAATGATTAAAGATTTAAAAGCAGCCCAAAAAAATACAAAATAGTATTAAAAAATTATAGTAATCCACTAATGTGGATCTACTATAGTAGATTATAAATATACTTATAATCTACTATGGTAAGAGAAAGTGAGTATATGAATAATTCAAAGAAAAATCCCTTATTAAAAAGCTTAGATACCATAGATAATATACTAAGTAAAGTTGAAGGAGTAATGCTAGCTATAGGTATTATAGCTATTGCTATTACAACTATTACATCTGTAATTTCAAGATTTATTTTTAATGATGCTTTAACAATCACAGATGAACTAAACATGATTTTTATTATAATTGTTACCTTTGCAGGTTTAAGTTATGCTGCAAGAAATGGTCGACATATTAGAATGTCTGCAATATATGATGCAATGCCAACAAAAACTAGAAAAATCATTATTATTTTTATCTCATTTATTACTTCAATGTTCATGTTTTTATTAGCAAAATACTCTTTTGAATATATTATTGAAGTCTATAAAAGTGGTAGAATTTTACCTGCTATTGGAATTCCCGTTTTTTATGTTTACCTTTGGGTGCCTATTGGTTTTACAGTTACAGGCTTACAATACTTCTTTACTGTAATAAAAAACTTAAGTGAAAAAGATGTATATCTTTCTACAAATATTAAAGATGGCTATACTTCTGTAAAAAATAGTGATGAAGAAGAAAGGTAAACTTATGGAAAAAATTTTTAAAAAGATTTTTATCATACTTTCTTTTATACTAAGTGTTTCATTATCAAGTCTTGCTGAAGATTCAGTAACTATGTATTTTGATGAAATTGCAATTGATAATAAAAACCTTGAACTTTCAATCTATGGTTCAGCAGAGTCTGAAAATTTTGACTCACATAAATGGCAACTTGTTAATATAGAAATTATAGACTCAAAATCAAAGAAAATAAAACTTGAAACAGAATCTGATAAAAGAGGTTTTTGGGAAATTGAAAATATTGATATTTCTAAACTAAGTGATGGACAGATTAAAATCAATACCCTTATGTGGAATGAAAAAAATGAAGAAATAGGAAAAATATCTAATAATGAAACAATAAAAGACACAAGTTTTAAACTAACAGAATATTTAAAAGAACACCTTGCTATTTCTATTTTTATTTTAATGTTGATTTTACTATTAATAGGTTTTCCTATGATGATACCTTTAATTGCAGGAACTACCTTTGGAATATATTTATTATTTAATGCAGACTTTTCAAAGATGGAATTTATTATTCAGCAAATGATGGGTGGAATTAGACCAGCTGCATTAATTGCTGTTCCAATGTTTATTCTTTCTGCTGATATTATGACAAGAGGTAAATCTGCTGAAAAACTAATAGATTTAGTAATGGCTTTTGTAGGTCATATTAAAGGTGGATTAGCTGTAAGTACAGCAGGTGCCTGTACTATGTTTGGAGCGGTTTCAGGCTCCACTCAAGCAACAGTAGTTGCCATTGGTTCTCCACTTAGACCAAGGCTTAAAAAAGGTGGATATAAAGACTCTTTTATTTTAGCTTTAATTGTAAACTCAAGTGATATTGCTTTTTTAATTCCACCAAGTATAGGAATGATTATTTATGGAATTGTTGCAAAAACATCAATACCTGAACTTTTTGTAGCAGGAATTGGTCCAGGACTGCTGATTTTATTTTTATTTTCAATTTATAGTATAATTTATGCTTATAAAAATAATATACCAACTGAACCAAAATCATCTTGGAAGCAAAGGAGTGTTGCACTTTATAAAGCTTTATGGCCCTTAGGTTTCCCTGCAATAATTGTAGGTGGTATTTTTGGAGGTATTTTTAGTCCTACAGAAGCAGCTGCTGTAAGTGTTGCTTATGCAATATTTTTAGAAGGTATTATTTTTAAAACTATGAACTTTAAAGACCTTTATGCCACTGCTAAATCAACTGGACTAGTTACAGGTGTTGTATTTATATTAGTTGCAGCTGGAGCAAGTTTTGCTTGGGTATTATCTTTTGCACAAGTTCCCCAAGAAGTTCTAAATGCTATTGGCATAAGATCAATGGGTTCATATGAAGTTTTATTTATTATTTCAATCGCCTTTTTCATAGGCTGTATGTTTGTTGATCCAATTGTTGTTATTTTGGTTCTAGTTCCAATTTTTGCACCAGTTGTTGATGCTGTAGGATTAGACCCTGTTTTAGTTGGAACCATTATTACTTTACAAGTTGCCATTGGTTCAGCTACACCTCCATTTGGATGTGATATTTTTACTGCAATAGCAGTATTTAAAAGACCCTATTTAGAAGTAATAAAAGGAACACCACCTTTTATTATAATTCTTCTAAGTGTATCTGTTGCACTTATTTTTATTCCAGAAATTGCACTATTTCTAAGAGATATTGCTTTTAGAGATGTTACTTTCTTAGAAAGTGTTCAAAGTCTATTTGGTTTAACACAAAACCAATGACAAAAAAATTTAAGGAGTTCCTATGTATAAAAATTTTGATGATGTAGTAAACTTTGCTATAAACTTTAGGCATGAGTTACATAAAAACCCTGAGCTAACATGGGAAGAAACTAATACTGCAAAAGCTATTAGAGAAATACTTGATAATCATAATATTACATATAAAACATATGCAAATACAGGGACAGTAGCTTTATTTGCCCAAGATAAAAAAGGTTTGCATATTGCCTTAAGAGGAGATATTGATGCTCTTCCTTTAGAAGAGAAAACAAATGTTGAATATAAATCAACTAAAGCAAAATGTATGCATGCTTGTGGGCATGATGGACATACAGCAACTTTAATGGCTGTTGCTATTTGGTTAAAACAAAATGAAAAAAAACTTCAAAACCCTGTTTCTTTAATTTTTCAACCTGCTGAAGAAGGTGGGCATGGAGCAAAAAAGATGCTTGAAGAAGGTGCTTTAAAAAATGTTGATATGATATTTGGATGGCACAATTGGCCTGCAATAAAATTTGGTCAAGCTATCTGCCCTGAAGGTACGGTAATGGCAGGGAATGGAACTTTTCATATTACCTTAAAAGGACAAGGAGGACACTCTTCCCAACCAGAATTATGTCGAGATCCTGTTTTAGCTGCCTCTGCTTTAACTATGGCTTTACAACAAATTGTAAGTAGACAAGTTGCTCCTCAAGATGCAGTTGTAGTTTCTGTTACTTCTATTGATGCTCCTAGTGGAGTAACTGTTATTCCAGATATAGCAAAGGTTGAAGGAAGTATTCGTGTTCCAAATTTAAAGCTAAAAGAAAAAGTATTTAAACAAATAAAAATAATATCACAGAATATTGCAACAACTTATAATGTAGATATTGATGTAGAATTAAGAGATAGATATAATGCAACAATAAATCATAAAGAAGCTTCTTTAAAAGTAAGAAAAGTATTAAAAGAAACTTTAGGAGAACAGTGGCAAAGTGATATTGCTACTCCAATTATGGCAAGTGAAGATTTTAGTTACTATTTAAATGATATTCCAGGGGCTTTTGCTTTAATAGGAAGTGATGATGGAGAAGAAAAACATCAAAAAGCTTGTCACAATGTATATTATGATTTTAATGATAAATTAATAAAACCTGTAAGTATTACATTAATGAAATTAGCAAATTTTGATTTTTAAAAGAGACTAGAAGTGTTATCATCTTTTGTAGCCTTTTTAGGAGTTTTGGCAATTTTTTTAAATGCTTTAGGAATGGCAATAAAGAATTTAATAAAAACTAAACTTTTAATAGGTACTTCAGTTGTTTTTATTATCCCTGATTTATATTTAAATGGTGGCTTACATGGTGTTTATCAGTCTGCAATTATTGCATTAATGTTTTATATTGGAGCATTGGAGTTTAAAAAACTTGAAAGAGCAATTCTGTACTCAATACCTTTTTTCTCGATATTTTTACTTTTGGGATTAAAGGAATATGAAGGTTTACTATTAGTTCTAGCTTCAATAACAACTCCTTTAGCAACAATTTCTAAAGACTCTTTTAAAATGAAATCATTACTACTAATATCTACAGTTTCTTGGGGTGCTTATGCTTTTTTAATTAACGCTTGGTTTGCTTTTTTATTTGATTTATTGGGATTTATTGCTTTGATATACTTTTTTGGTAAATATAAAATGGAAAAAAAGAAGAGTTAATATTAAAATAATATCAACTCTTCTTTCTAATATTTGTAATAGTTTCTCCACCTATTGCATAATTATCTGTAGATATCTCATCTACTGTTACAACACAAGTTTTTTCACCTCTTTTAAATACTTCAACAAAAGCTTGAGTTAGTTTTTGAGCTAATTGCTCTTTTTGTTCTTTTGTTGCTCCACCATCTTCATGGGTCATTTTTACATTTATTATTGGCATTTAAACTCCTCTTTTTATAAATTTCTTTGTTCTTCTGTCATAATTGTTTTTGAAAACATTAATAATAAAACACCTATAAATACAATTAAAGCCGTTACATATAAAGCTTCAGAGTAACTATTATAAAGTTCAATAAGTTTTACACTATATAAAGGAGCACCAACTTGCCCTATTCCATATGCAGTTGTAAAGGCACCCATCAAAACAACAGGATTTTTTCCAGCCAACTTTCCACCTAAATTCATAAATAATGCAACTAATCCTACAAAAGTTCCACCATATAAAACTCCAGAAAAAAGATTAAGATAAACATTTGTTGTCAAAGCTGAAATAAGAATACCAACTATTTGTACTAACATGGCTATTATAATAATATTTACACTTCCAAACTTATTTGCCAAAGTCATCCAAATAATACAAGAAGGAATACCAGCAAGACCAACTAAAGTCCAAGTAAAACTTCCATAACCATCTAAGCCCTCAAGGGAGTTTATAATATCTGGCAAAAATGTACCTTGCACAACAAATCCTACACCTTCTGTAAAGTAAGCAATAATAAGAAGTACTACAAAAGGAGAAAATAAAGACCTGTCAAATTTATGTTTTACTACGTTTTGTTTAAGTTCTTTATCAAAAGACAAAATATACATTGAATATATTGAAGCTATAAAACCAAAGATAGTTAATACTATCCAAGCATCTCTCCAAGTTGCCTCATATGCAAATACAATTCTTACAATTATATCTGTTACAAAAACAGAGAACCCTATTCCACTAAAGTGAATTCCCATAGCTTTTGTTTTGTTATCCATTTTTAACTTTGTCATAACAATAGCAGAACCAACAACTAAAGCCATAGCTGCACCAAAACCAGCAACTATTCTTGAAATAGTCCAAAGAGTTTCATTTGAACTAATACCTAAAACTAAAGTTGTAACAATACATAAAAACATTCCAAATCTAAAATATTTTACTTTAGTATTAATATCTTTAATAAAACTTGCAAAGATTGAACCTCCTAAATATCCAGCAAAATTTAAAGAGGCTAATACTCCTGCAAAAGTAATTGTTAGAAAATCATCTAACATAGACGGAAGAAGTGAAGTAAAAACAAATCTTGCAACTCCAACTCCTACAATCAAGGCAAGTATTCCAGCTAAAATAATTGCAGGATTACTATTTCTATCAAGTAAATTAATCTTCATAAGTCTTTTTCCCTTTTTAAAAACTTTTGAGTATAATATCACTAAAAATGATGACGTGTCAAATATCAAATCGTGATTAATGATATAAGGAAAAGTGATGGATTCAACTTTATTAAGAGTTTTTGTAGTTGTAGCTCAAGAAAAAACTATAACCTTAGCAGCAAAAAAACTTGGTTTTGCTCAATCTAATGTAACTTCAAGAATAAAACAACTTGAGAAATCTTTAGGATATACTCTTTTTCATAGGGTTCCTAAAGGTGTTATTCTTACACATGAAGGAGAAAAACTATATAAGCATGCTATTGAAATTGTAAAAAAAATTGAAAATGCTGTTTTAGATATGCAAAATATTCAATATCAAAAAAAACTTGTTGTTGGTTCAACTGATTGTAATGCTGCAGTTAGGATTTCTTCTTTTTTAATGAAATTACATAAAGACCATCCTGAAATACAACTGGAACTTTTAACAGGTACTACAAGAGATGTAATACAAATGATTTTAAACTATAAAGTTGATATTGCTTTTATTAGTGGAGAACCTGTAAATGATGAACTTATTATTTTAAAAAAGTTTGAAGAAGAAATTGCTATTTTAGAACCTCAAGATGAGTCTTCCCCAAATGTAATTTTATCTTTTAAAGAGGGTTGTGCTTATGATGAGTTTTTAAAATCTTACTACTTAAAAAAAGGTGAACAAATCGAAAAGTCACTTGCTTTTGGAAGTTTAGAAACAATTCTTGCTTGTGTAAAAGCAGGAATGGGAAAAACCTTGCTGCCTACAAATTTAGTAGATAAACTAGGTTTTTCAAAGGAATTAAAAATCACTAAACTTAATAAAAAGACTGCTTATATTCCAACTTGTTTAATTTGTAGAAAGGATAATATTCCTAAAATTGCAGACTATTTAAAAGAAATTGAATTTTAAATAGTCTTCACCTTTAAAGTTGTTTCTACTCCCATTTCAGGTTTTTTAGGAATATAAAAAGACAATAGGAAAGATAGAAAAGCAATGCTAGCTCCTATTATAAAAACTAAAGAACTAGAATATAACCAAACTATACCTAAAAGAGCAGGTAAAAATACTGCTGCAATATGATTTATAGTAAAAGATACAGCACTTGCACTTGCTATATCTTTTGGATTTGCAATTTTCTGAAAATATGTTTTAAGTGCAATTGCCATTGAAAAAAGAAGATGATCGATAACAAAAAGAAAATATGCTACATATACATTTTCAACAAAACCATAAGAAATAAAAACAAGTATTAATCCAATATATTCAAATCTTAGGGTTATACGTTCTCCAAACTTTGTGATAAATCTTCCAATTGCTGGGGCAAAATACATATTTAAAATTGAATTAATAAAAAGTAAACTAACCATATTATGAATATCTACTCCAAACTTCTCCACAAGTAAAAACCCTGCAAAAACAACAAATATTTGTCTTCTTGCCCCTGCTAAGAAAGTTAATATATAAAAAAGCCAATACTCTTTTTTCAAACTTACTTTTTTTTCTTGAATTACATCATCTTTAAAATGCTCAAAAAATATCCAAGCAATAATTCCTATTATAAAAGTTATACCACCAAAAAAGGCATAAACATATTCATATTCTACAGAATAAAATTTCATCATTATAAAAATAAGTACAAAAACAACAAGTGAAGTAAAAGATTTTGCAGCGGTTATCTTTCCTAAGATAATTGGTGCTTTATCCTTATTTAACCACTGTAAAGCAAGTGACTGGTTTAAAGTTTCAAGATAATGAAAACCTATAGACATAAGTACTGTTGTAAGATATAAGCCTATTACACTTGGGAAAAAACCAGTTAATAAAACTCCTAACCCTAAAAGCATCATTGATACATAAGCTAATCTTTGTTGGGCAATAAAAATAATTACTAAAACAACAGTAAAAGCTAAAAAACCAGGTATTTCCCTTAAACTTTGTAAAATCCCTATTTAGCTTCCATCAAATGAAGCTGCTTCAATAACAAAATTATTAAGCAGACTCATCCATGCAGAAAAAGAAAATACCATAGATATTGACATAATGTATAGCAAAGCTATACGTGATTTAAATATACTTCTCATCTATTTAAAAAATTGTATTACTAAGGGAAGAAAAACAGCTGTTAATATTCCTGTTAGTCCCATAGCAAGGGCTGAAAAGGCTGCTGCTTTTTCTGAAATCTCAATTGCCCTTGCTGTACCAATACCATGGGAAACCATTCCCAAAGCAAAACCTTTTGAAGTATCATGTTTAATTTTAAAAATCTTAAAAATTGCTGTACCTAAAAGAGCTCCAATAATTCCAGCAATAATAACAAAGCCAACTGCTAATGAAGGTATCGCACCAATTTGTTCTGATGTAATAATTGCAATTGGAGCAGTAATTGATTTTGTGGTCATAGAAAGAATAGTTGGAAGTTGTGCATCTAAAGCCCATAATAAAACAATCGCTATACTAATAGTAAATATTCCAGCTACAACCAAGGTTATAAATATTGGGAAAAACAAGGATTTAATATGTTTTAAATTTTTATACAAAGGAAGAGCTAAAGCAACTGTTGCAGGTCCTAAAAAGAAATGAATAATTTCAACTGCTTTAAAATACTCTTTATAAGAAACTCCTGTAATAATAAGCGCTGTCATAATAATCAAATATGCAATAATAATAGGTTGTAATAGTGTATGTTTATTAAATTTTTCATAAATAATTATTCCAATTTTAAATGAACCTAAAGTTAATAATAACCAAACAAGAGGAGTATTTGAAACATACTGTGTTAAAGCTTCATAATTCATTTTTTCGTCTCCTGTTTTATTGTTAAATAATCCATTAACTTAGCACTAAAGGCAAGGGCTATAATTGTTCCTAGAAATAATGAAATAGTAATAGCCCAAAACTCTTTTGAAATAATATCTACTTGGGTAATAATTCCCATTGCAGCAGGAATAAATAGCATTGGTAAATATTTTAAATGAATTGTAACTGCATTATCAAGACTTGGAAAACTTGACTTTCTAATGATTAAAAAAACAAGTAATAAAACCATACCAATAACTGGACCAGGTACTAATAAATCAAAAAGTTTAGCAATACATTCACCTATAAACTGAAAAAACAGTAATGTAATAATTCCTTTTAACATCTTCTATTCCCCTTTAAACAAACATTGAGACTATTAGTTTAATAGCCATAAGAGATAAAATAATTTTTAAAGCCAAGATAAATTTTTTACCATCAATTTTATCTCTTAATTTTGTTCCAGCATAACTTCCAGCAACTGCTCCAATAATCATAGCCACTAAAATACCAATATAATCAAAAAATATAAAACCAAAAATCATAAAAGCAAAAACTTTAAGTAAATGGGTGATACTCATCAAAGCAGCAGCTGTTGCTACAACTGTATGTTTGTCATTATAATCTTTGACTAAAAGTGTAGTTGCAATAGGTCCTGTAGCACCAACAACAATAGAGAAACCACTTTGTACAAAACCTATTAAATAATAGCTTTCAAATTTTTTGATTTTATTATTAAACTTTTGACTCCAAAGTGAAAGTAAAATATAAAAACCAATAAAAAGAGGAACATAAGTCAATGAAATAAAATATAATATACCAGCAAAAAAAGATACACCAAGTAATGAACCAATGAAAAACTTAGGTATTACTTCTACTTTTACATCTTTATATCCAAATATTGCACGACTTAAATTACTACTTAATTGAGTAAGTCCATGAACTGGAACTAAAGCATTAACAGGTAAAAAAGAAGGAAGAACAGCAATTAAAATCATTCCTCCACCAAGACCAACAATTCCAGCAATTGTTGAAGTAAAAAAAGTAATAATTCCTAATAAAATTTCTTGTGACATCTAATATCTTTATAATTATTTTTGAGTAAAATACCACACAAATACTTAAATTAATTAACGAGGTAACACAAAATTGGAAATGGACATTTATCAATTTATAGGCTTTGCAGGTATGCTTTTTGTAGTAATAGCATATTTTTTACTCCAAACTAATAAATATACTATACACTCTTTACCTTATCAAGTTTTAAACTTATTTGGTGCAATATTACTTTTGATTTCACTATTTGTACATTTCAACTTAGGTTCTTTTGTTATTGAAGTTTTTTGGATAGCAATTACTATATATGGAATGTATCATAATTTAAAAAGGAAAAAAGTTGAAAGCTAGTATCTTAATTTTATTATTAATAAATACAATATTTGCAAATAATACTTATAATGAAAAAGGTAAGATTGATATGCATGGAGGGAAAAAAGATAGTCTTAGTTCTGGTTCTTTTATGAATCAAAAGCAAGAACTAAAATCTCTAAAAGAGTTATCTATAAAAGAACCAAAAGATATAAAAGAAATTAAAGACTTAAAAATAGAAGAAAAGAAAGAAAAAAGGAACTAAATGGCAAAACAAAATTACAAATTTATCTCATGGAATGTAAATGGAATTAGAGCTGTTGATAAAAAAGAAGCTTTAAAATGGGTAGATGAAACAAATATTGATATTCTAGGATTACAAGAAACAAAAGCACAAGCAGAGCAAATCCCAGAAACTATTTTTGATAAAAACTATAAAAATCTTCATGTATCAAGTTCTGCAATAAAAGGTAGAAGTGGTGTTGCACTTTTTACTGATTTAGAGCCACACTTCACTTGTAACTGCCCTACAGTTGATATACTTGATGAAGGAAGAATAAACGAAGCTCACTTTAAACTAGGAGACAAAGAGATTGCATACTTTAATGTTTATTTCCCCAATGGACAATCAAAAGAAGAAAGACTTGTTTATAAAATGGAGTTTTATGATAGATTTTTAGAACATTGTGAAAATCTAAAAAAAGAAGGAAAATCTATAATCGTATGTGGAGATGTAAATACAGCTCACACAGAAATTGACCTAGCAAGACCAAAAGCAAATGAAAAGACTTCTGGATTCTTACCTATGGAGCGAGAATGGATTGATAAGTTTCTAGCTCATGGATATGTTGATACTTTTAGACATGTAAATGGGGATATCAAAGATTCATACAGCTGGTGGAGTTATAGAGCAAATGCCAGAGCAAATAACGTTGGCTGGAGAATTGATTATTTCTATGTAAGTGAAGACTTAAAAGATAATATTACAAACGCCTATATTATGGGAGAAGTTTTAGGAAGTGATCACTGTCCTGTAGCTTTAGAAATAGAATTATAAGAGTAAATCTCTTATAATTTTTTCTTTTCAAAAATACCTTATTTTTTCACATTCCTTAATTTAAGATTAATTTTATTTAATAATAAAGATATTTTATTTATTTTAATTTTTATTTAATAAAAATTATCCTATGATTTAAATTATCATATAAAAAGGAGATGAATATGAAAACGGCAAGTGTAGTAGCAAGTTTAGTATTAGTAGGAACATGTGCTTTGGCAAGTAGTGATTCTGAATTATTAGAAAAAGTAAAAAACTCAGGTGTTAAACCAATTCCTCAAAGCCAATTAGAACTATTAAAATTAGTTGATGATCCAAAAAATCCAATTACTGAAAACAAAGTAGAGTTAGGTAAAAAATTATATTTTGAACCAAGACTTTCAAAAAGTGGTCTTATTTCATGTAATACCTGTCATAATTTAGGTTTAGGTGGAGCTGATGGTGTAGCAGCTGCAGTTGGACATAAATGGACTGCAAATCCAGCTCATTTAAACTCACCTACAGTTTATAACTCTGTTTTAAATAAAGTACAATTTTGGGATGGAAGAAGTCCTCACTTAGAAGATCAAGCTCAAGGTCCAATCCAAGCTGGTCCAGAAATGGCTGCACCTGCTGAATTAGTTGTAGCTAGAGTAACTTCTATTCCTGCTTATGTTGAAGAATTTAAAAAAGCTTATGGAGATGATGTAAAAATTGATTTCAAACTTATTGCAGATACTATTGCTATTTTTGAGAGAACTTTAGTTACTCCATCAAGATTTGATAAGTTTCTACATGGAGACTTAGATGCATTAACTCCTGCTGAAAAAGAAGGTTTAAACCTTTTTGTAGATAAAGGTTGTGCATCATGTCATAATGATATTGGTTTAGGTGGAACTATGCAACCATTCCAAGTAGCAAAAAAATATAAGTTTGCATCTTTAGGTGGTTTTCAAGGTGATGAAAATGGTATGGTAAAAACTCCAACTTTAAGAAATATTGAAGAAACAGCACCATATTTCCATAATGGTGGTATTTGGTCTTTAGCAGATGCAGTTAAAGAAATGGGGTCTACTCAATTAGGAATTTCAATTTCAAATGATGATTCTAAAAAAATTGTTACTTTCTTAAAAGCATTAACAGGTGAAAAACCTGATGTTTCTTACCCTATTTTACCAGCAAGTACAATAAATACACCAAAACCTGATATGAACTAAATATATAATTTCAGTAATAGATTTTTTCTATTACTGAGATTCTTCTTTCTCTTTCTTTAATTTCTCAATTAAATATTTTGGAGAGGTTTTTATTGATAGATACCTTACAATAAAAAGAAAAAGTATAACACCTGAAATAATTAAAATATTGTAATTTAAATTGCTAGAAAGTAAAGCATCAAAAGAGTCTATTTTTTCATTATTAATCTTAACTAGGTTTACAATTAATTCCCTTAAAGCCAAAATTATAAAAGCATCAACTAAAAAAGAGATAATAACTCTTTGCTCCCTAATAAAATTTATTACAGCCCTAACTATTTCTAAATAAATTATAAAATACAACATATAAATTATAAACTCTAACATCAAATTTAAAAACAAGGCTACTATAAAAAGAATAGAAGCTATTATAATTTCTATATAAAACTTATCTTGGAAGAATTTCATAAATCTTCTCATCTTTATCCTTATATTATCGTTGCTTTTATATTTAACCAAGAGTTTGGTATTTGACTTAAATGTTTATTTTCTTGTGCCATAAAAATCAAAGTTGCAAGCATAGCTCTTGCACTTGTTTCTCCACCTGCTTTTGCATTGTAAATAAGCATATCTTTTAGATTATCATATTTAAATAAAAGATGAATAACACTTTGAAATCCACCATTTATATCACAAGCTGGACCAAATTTTCTTATTGCATCAAAGGTATCATCATCTTTAGAAGCAATTGCTTCTACAATAAAATTTTGTATTCTACTATCAAACTTTTCTTTTAATTTTTCTATTGAAACTTTTATATCATTTGTATTTGAAACTTCAAATAAAAGCTCAGCAAAAAATCTTGAAGAAGTTACAGCTTCATTTGAGTTATGAGTTATTTTTACAAAGTTTTCTACATTTTCAAAAAATTCTTGTTTATTTTCAGATACTAAAAGTAAAGGAGCAATTCTTCCTATAATTGATAAATCTGTAGATTCAGAACCACTTGGACTAATATTTTCTTCTATGTTTTTCAAAGTGTTTTTTGTTGCACCATCAATATAACCATCATAACACTGCATTTTATCAAGCCAATATTTTGTATATTCATCTATGCTAAAGTGTTGCGTTTCTTGAATATATTGATATAACCATAAAGTTTGATCTCCATAGTGAGTAAATTCACCAGCTTTTTTACCTTTATGCCAAAGGGCTTTAGGCTCGTTTAATTCTTCCCAGTTTATATCCAAATTTTCTAATTGTTTTTCATCATATACCCAATGTGAACCTAAAGAATATGAATCTGCTACTAAAGTACTTAATATTAACTCTTTTATTTTTTTGTTATTTAACATAAAAACTCCTTATTATTTCCAGTTTTTATAATTTGTGAAAGAGGGAAATTGTGTTTTAAATTCATCTTCATCAAAAGAAAACACAAAAGAATCCATATATGAATTTAACAATTCATAAGCTTCTTGCAGTTCTTGAAATTTTTCATCACTTCCAGTTTCCATATCAGGGTGATATTTCTTTGATAATTTTAAATATTTCTGTTTTAAATCTTTTTTTGAGATTCTTGTAATAATACCAAAAAGATCAACTGCTTTTTCAAACTCTTTATAATCCATTTTTCTCCCTAACACTTTATATTAAAGTAATTATAATCATACTTTATAAATATTAAGCTTATAGTAGATTTAACAAAAATATTACTTATTATTAATTAATAAACACAAGTAATTTAAAAATAGTGTTTTTTTATGTTACAATTATTATATGGGACGATTTTAAAGGAATATACCATGAATAAGAAAATTATTTTTAAATTTGCCATGATTTATAGTCTCTTATCTTTCCTATTATTATTTTTATTTTATTCCAACTATAAAAAAACAACTGAAGAGTATTTACAGAAAAAAACTACAAAGCATTATTTAAACTATAAATCAATTTATAATAGATATAAACAAATTGCAAATATTGTCTTTGAAACAGAAATAAATACAAATGAGATATTAAGTCTTTACAAAAATGCATACACTTCAAATAAAACTCAAAAAATGTTAATTAGAGGGAAATTGTATAATCTTTTAAAGGATAAATACAAGCAACTTAAAGTATATAATCTTAAACAACTACACTTTCATTTACCAAATAATGAATCCTTTTTAAGAATGCATAGACCCAATATTTTTGGAGATAACTTAAGCAATATTAGACTAACTGTTTCTATTGCAAATAAAACAAAAAAGTATACCCATGGCTTTGAAGAAGGAAGAATTTTCAATGGATTTAGATTTGTTTATCCTTTAAACTATAATAATATTCATATAGGAAGTGTTGAAATATCTTTCTCTGTTCTTGCGTTAATTGATTCTATAAAAGAAAACTATGATACAAACTCTAATTTTCTTATAAGAAAAGATATTGTTGACAAAAAAGTTTTTAAAGAAGAAAAAAGTAATTATCTACAAAGTCCAAACAAAGACTTTTATTTTGAAAAATCTGTTTATAATAAATACAAACCTTTGAGTGTACATAAAGACTCAGTAGATTATACAAATAAAATTCTTGAAGGTAATTCTTTTTCTACTTTTATTGAAGAATTGAATTTAATAAAAACAGTTATTCCAATAAAAAACCCAATATCAAATCAAGTAGTTGCTGCTTTGTGCATTTGTGAAGAAGACTTTTTTATAAAAGATGCAAAAAGAAACTTTTTTATATTTTCTTCTTTTAGTATTATTGCATTGACATTAATTTTCTATTTATTTTTTATGCAAAAAATTGCAAATGAAAAACTAAAAAAAACCAATAAAAACTTAGATAGAAGAATACAATTAGAATTAAAAAGAAATAGAAAAAAAGATGCTTCTATTTTAAATCAATCAAAAATGGCTTCACTTGCAGAGTTATTAAATAATCTTGCACACCAATGGAGACAACCTTTAAATATAATCTCAACAAGTTCAAGTGGACTTAGTCTTCATAAAGAGATGAACAATCTAGATGATAAAACTTTTGAAATGTTAACATCTTCAATAAATGAACAAACACAATTTCTATCAAAAACTTTAGATGAATTTAGAGAATTTCTTAATGATACTGAAGAAGAAAAAAAGACTGTTATTGTTCAAGATAGAGTTAATAATGCTTTAAAAATAATTGAAAAAACTTTTGAATATGAAAAAATTGATATTATAAAAAAATTCCATGAAGAAGATTTATATATAAATATAAATGTTGGAGATTTAATACAAGTACTATTAAATGTTTTAAATAATTCTAAAGAAGCTTTAATAAAGAATAATAAAACAAGCAAAAAAGAAGTAAAAATAAGAATAAAAAAAATAATTGAAAATAAAGTCTTAATAACTATAGAAGATAATGCAGGAGGAGTAAAAGAAGAATATAAAGACAAAATCTTTGATCCTTATTTTACTACAAAACATGAATCAATAGGAACAGGTATTAGTCTTTATCTTTGTTATGAGTTAATAACCACTCAATGTAATGGAAAAATCTACTTTAAAAATAAAAAAGAAGGGGCAAAATTCTATATTGAATTACCCTTAAAAGAGCAAAAATTATAAAAATATTATTTATTATAAGTAAAGCTTATACTGTTAAGCAATTAATATGTGAAAAAAATGTATAATTATTTATATTAACAATAATATTAAGGAGTTAATTTGTTTTCAAATGTATCTACAAAAGTTAAATTAATGGTTTTACCCATTTTATTTTTAATAATTTCGATTGCTGCAGGTAGTATTTATACTTATTATAACAATCATTTAAAAATAAAAGAACATAATACAAAAACAACAGACCTAATGGTTCAATATGTTTTAAAAGGAAGAATTTCTGTTTATCAATTTTTAAGAAGCCCTTCTGAAGAACTAGCAAATACTGTTAGAGATGACTTTCAAAAATTAGAAACTGAAGCAAATAAACTATTAAAAACTTTAGATTCTAAAGAAAATATAAACTTAGCTAAAGAGATAGAAGATTTAGCTAATGAGTATATTATAGACTTTGATAAATTTGCTTCTCAACGAGTTCAAGATTTTAATAATGGAATAATTGAAGAATCAGGTAATATCTCTGAACTTATTAAAGAAATGGTAGATGTAGGTATAAAACTTGAAAAAGATTTAGTAGAAATAAATAAAAATGCAATTGATCAAAAAAATGATGCACTAGATGAACAAACAATGGTATTAATAGTTATTGTTGTATTATCAGTTATTCTTTTCTTAATCATTTCTATTTTCTTATCAAAAAATATTATTTCAAGTCTAAATGATTTTAAAGCTGGACTTATGACATTCTTTAGGTATTTAAATAATGAAATAGACCATGTAGAACCTTTATCAGACAAAAGTAATGATGAATTTGGACAAATGGCAAAACTTGTAAATGAAAATATTCAAATGACAAAAGCTAATATTGACCAAGATAGACTTGTAATAAATGAATCAGTTAAAATCCTAAAAGAATATGAGCAAGGGGATTTTGAATCTAAAATAAATTTAAATTCTTCAAATGAAGCTTTAAACGAACTAACTAAAATGATTAATCATATGAGTGCTAACTTAGAAAAAAATATTGATAGTATTTTAAATGTATTATCAGAATATTCAAATTCAAACTATACAAATATTGTCTCTACACAAGGTATTAAAGCCCACTTAAAACAACTTGCAAACGGAGTAAATGGTTTAGGTTCAAGTATTTCAGAGCTTCTTAAAAAATCATTAGAAATAGGATTAACTCTTGATAACTCATCTGATACTTTAATCGATAATGTAGACACATTAAATAACTCAGCAAACTCTGCTGCTGCAAGTTTAGAAGAAACTGCTGCTGCACTGGAAGAAATCACAAGTACAATAGTTAGTAATGGTGAAAATATCACTCAAATGAATCAATATACAACTGATTTAAATGCTTCTGCAAAACAAGGTCAAAACCTAGCTCAAAATACTTCTTCAGCAATGGATGATATTAATGAACAAGTAACATCAATTAATGAAGCAATAACAGTAATTGACCAAATAGCATTTCAAACAAATATTCTATCACTAAATGCAGCTGTTGAAGCAGCTACTGCTGGTGAAGCTGGAAAAGGTTTTGCTGTTGTTGCACAAGAAGTTAGAAACCTTGCAAATAGATCCGCTGAAGCTGCAAAGGAAATAAAAGATTTAGTTGAAAATGCTACTCAAAAAGCATCTGAAGGTAAAGATATTAGTACAAAAATGATTGAAGGATACAATTCATTATTAGATAATATCAAAAATTCAACAGAAAAAATTAATGAAATTTCTAATGCAAGTAAAGAACAAGAAACTGGAATTACTCAAATTAATGATGCTATTAACTCATTAGATAAACAAACACAAGAAAATGCTGCCATTGCAAATAGAACACAAGATATTGCACTTGAAACAGATAAAATAGCAAAAGAGATTGTTGCAGATGCTCAAAGTAAAAACTTTATAGGTAAAAATGATGTAAAGATTACTTCTAATAATACAAGATCAACAAATGAAATAAAAGCACCAAAACAAAGTATTCCTGCAAAAAAAGAGACTAAAAGCATTAAAAATGATGCACCTAAAAAACAAGAACAAAAAACTAATACAACAAAAACTTTTCAAGCACAAAAAGATGATGATGAATGGGAAACATTCTAAAACCTTTAAAATAAAAGTATGATTTTCTAATCATACTTTTACTCTTATACTATAAGCTAAGAATATATTTTATAATACTATAATACATTCTCAATCTAAAATAATAGGAAGTGAATTTGGCACAACTTATAAGTAGTCTTATTAAATGGGCAATTTTCTTTGGAATATTGTATTTAATATTTACTAATTTTGGTACTTTTTTAATTATACTTTTTGTTTTAATTTCAATTGCATATTTTGCATTTTATCAATTTAAAAAAAAGCTAAGAGAAGCTTCACAAGAAGGAACTCATTTTAAATTTACTTTTAATGGGCAGGACTTTTCTCAAGCTGGAGCTAATAATTTTAATTTTAATGACTTTCAAGAACAATTTAGAAACGGAAACTTTCAAAATCCTACAAGCTTTTCTGAACTAGAAGAAGCAAAAGATTTTTTTGGATTTAGTCAAGACCCAACAAAAGAAGAAATAAAAAAACGATATAAAGAACTTGCAAGAAAATATCATCCAGATATAAATGATCATGGAGATGAATTAATGCAAAAACTAAATCACTATAAAGATATATTATTAAAAGCCTTTTCATAGAGGTCTTTAATGTTTTTAAATAGATTAAAAATATTTTTCATAACAACCATAATAATGGGAAGTATTCTTTTAATTTACTCATTATATAATAGTTATAAATTTAAAAATTCTCCTTTAGAAAAAAATATTCAAGAAAGAATTCAAAAAAAATATTTATATTTACAAAGTTTAGCTTATACAAAATTTGGTATTACAAGAAAAGTACCTTTAATTATATCTGATAAATTACCTGCCAAATTTTTTGGCATTGCCACATACTCAAAAAAAACTGGGAAAATTGAAATATATTTAAATAAAAATAGGTTCAAAGAGAGTTTAGATTATATGATTGATGATGTTTTACCCCATGAGTATGCCCATGCTATAATGTTTATTTTAGGTGACTTTAGTGATGAAAATGCTGGTCACTCTAAAAAATGGCAAGATATTTGTATTGCATTAGAAGGTAAAAAGTGTAATAGATTTGTGAATAATAATGATATTATTTTTGATAAAACAAATCTTTTTTAACTACTAAAAAACAAAAAAATAAGTTAAAATAAACAAAAAGGAATAAAATGTCTCTAAGAAGTTTATTAATAGTATTTTTATTAATTTTAAATACATTATATGCAAAGGATAATAAAATGACTACTTTATATGATTTATCAGTTAAAGATATTGAAGGAAATGCAGTTTCTCTATCAAAGTACAAAGGTAAGGTTCTTTTAATTGTAAATGTTGCTAGTAAATGTGGTTTTACATCTCAATATGAAGGCTTAGAAAAATTATATGAAAAATATAAAAACAAAGACTTTATGATTTTAGGTTTTCCATCAAATCAGTTTGCAAACCAAGAACCAGGAACAAATAAAGAGATTGCTGAATTTTGCAGATTAACATATGGAGTTGATTTTGATATGTTTGCAAAAATTGATGTAAATGGAGAAAATGAAGATCCACTTTATACTTATTTAAAAAAAGAGGCGTCTGGAATATTAGGAACTCAAAGTATAAAATGGAATTTCACAAAATTTTTAATAAATAAAAAAGGTGAAGTTATTGATAGATTTGGTTCTACGACAAAACCAGAAGATATAGAAGATGATATATTAAAATTATTGTAAATGCAAAAAACTAAACATCAAGGTTTGTGTAATGATGTATATAAAATCACAAACCTTGAAAATACTTATATACTTCGTATTTTTAAGAAAAAACATCATTTAAAAATAAATAGAAAGCAAGAGTTTAAAATACAATATAAAGCTTATAAAAAAGGTTTAACTGCAAGACCTATATTTTTAGATAAAAAAAATAAATTTATGATTTATGAATATATAAATGGAATTCATAAAAAAAAGTTAAATAAAACTCAAATAAAAAATATTGCCAAAAGACTAAAAAAACTACATAAAATAAAAATAAAAAAACGCTCTTATTCTTTTGAAAATGAATTTAATACCTATAAAAAAGTATTAAAAGATAAAATATCACAAAAAATCATTAAAAAGTCATTGAAACTTTTGAAAAAAACAAAAACTACTAAAAAAGATTTTGTTTTATGTCATAACGACTTAAACCAAGAAAATATCATTTTTTCAGAAAAAATACTTTTTATAGACTGGGAGTTTTCAAAAATCAATAATAGATTTTTTGATTTAGCTACTTTATGTCTTAAATTTAAGTTAAATAAAAAAGAAGAAAAACTACTTCTAAAACACTATTTCTCAAATGTAAAAAAATTGTATTATAAGAAACTTAAAAATTATAAAAAATTGTGTAAAAATTACTGGAAACTTTGGTTTAAAGTGAGTTTTTAAATTTTATTTTAATTATTTTGTATATACTTCCATTATAAAATACTATAAAAAAGTGATACTCCAAATGAACAAAACTTTAAACTTATTTATTTTCATTTTTGCTATTTTTATTAATAGTTCTTATGCAAATACTACACCTCTTGAAGAGAAAGTAAAAAAAGACATAAATACACAAAAAATACAAGAAGTAAAAGAAATAGAAGAGATAAAAGAAAGTGCTTCAATTAAAAATGAAGTTATGGTTGGTTTTTATGGAAGACCTTATACTCCATCTTTAGGAATTTTAGGTGAAACTCCTATTGATGAAATGGTAAAAAAGTTAAAAGAAAAAGGAACATACTATTCTGAAGAGTTAGGAACAAATTTTGATGTTCACCTTGCTTTTCACTTAATTTATGGACTTGCAACAAGAGATGCAGGTAGAGACAATGATTATATCATTAATCTTCCAGATAGAACTGTAATGAAATATATAAAAAGAGCTCAAGAAGAAGGTTTTGCTGTAATCATTGATTTACAACTTGGAGTTTATTCACCTAAAGAAGCTTTAAAACCAGTATTAAAATATTTGAAATATGAAAATGTTCACCTTGCTTTAGACCCTGAATTCAAAATTCCTAAACATAGAAAATATCCTCCAGGAAAATATATTGGACATATTTATGGAGATGATGTAAATGAAGCTCAAGAATTAATAAGTAACTATTTAAAAGAACATGGAATTAAAGAGAAGAAAAAACTTATTGTTCATATGTTTCATAAAAGAATGCTAAGAAAAAAAGAACTTGTGAAAAATTACGATAATATTGAGTTAATTTATAATATTGATGGACATGGACAAAGTGGTATAAAAGTTCAAATATATAATAACCTTTACTCAAAAGTAGAATCAGATATTGCAACAAGTGGATTTAAAATTTTCTATAAGAATGATAAAAAACCATTAATGACTCCTAAACAAATTTTAGGACTAGAAAATGTGGGAACTAGAAATATTAAAATTCAACCTTATTATATAAACTATCACTAAACAAATATTTTTTAGATAAAATCATAAAATGAATTTAGAAGAAAAACTAAAGCAGCTTCCAAATGAAGCTGGTGTTTATCAATACTTTGATAAAGATGGACATTTACTTTATATAGGAAAAGCAAAAGTACTTAAAAATAGAGTTAAATCTTACTTTAAATTCACTCCAAAACTTCAACCAGCAGAAAAACTTGGTCCTCGTATTTATAAAATGATTACTGAAGTTAGAGCCTTAGAATGGATTGTAGTACCCAATGAACATGAAGCTCTTATTTTAGAAAACTCACTTATAAAACAATTAAAACCAAAATATAATATTTTGTTAAGAGATGATAAAACTTATCCATATATTATGCTTGACAATAGTGAATTATTTCCCAGACTTGAAATAACAAGAAAAATACATAAAAATAAAAATATCAAATATTTTGGTCCTTATTCAACAGGGGCTAGAGATATGCTTGATTCTATTTATGAAATAGTTCCTCTTGTTCAAAAAAAATCTTGTATAAAAGGGAAAACCGCCTGTTTATTTTATCAAATAAAAAAGTGTCTTGCTCCTTGTGAAGGTAAAGTTTCAACAGCACAATATGCAAAACTTGTAGATGAAGCATGTGACTATATTTATAATAAAAGCAAACTAATTTCAAAATTAAATAATAAAATGATGCAATACTCTGAAGAGTTCAGATTTGAAGAAGCTATGAAAATAAGAGATAGAATAAAATCAATTGAAAAATCACAAATCAAATCAGGAATTGATTTAGCATCAAACGAGGACTTAGACCTTTTTGCAATAAAAGCTGCTACAAAAAAAGCCGTTATTGTAAGAATGTTTATAAGAGATGGAAAAATTGCTTCTTCTTCCCATGATTTTATAAAACTAGATTTCCTTGAAGATAATAAAGAGATTGATTTAAATGAAGCTTATCAAAGAGCAATTATTAATTACTACAATAATGAAATTCCATTACTACCAAAAGAAATTTTAGTAGCACAAGAACTAGAAGAATCAGAAGATATTGAAGAATTTTTAAAACAAAGATTTGATAGAAATATAAAAATAATAAACCCTAAAAAAAATAAGAAAAAATCACTTATAGATATTGCTTTAAATAATTGTAGTGAACTATTGAGAATTGAATCTACAAAAAATCAAACTACAATTTATGAAGAATTAAAAGAGTTATTTAATTTGCAAACCATTCCATCTATAATTGAAAGTTTTGATAATTCCCATATGATGGGACAAGCAACTGTAGGAGCAATGGTTGTTTGGAATGAACAAGAAAACTCATTTGATAGAAAACAATTTAGACATTATAATCTAGAATCAAAAGATGAATATTCTCAAATGAGAGAAATGCTTTTAAGAAGAGTACAAAGTTTTGAAAAAGTTTCTCCACCTGATCTTTGGATTATTGATGGAGGAGAAACTTTATTAAAATTAGCATATGATATTATCCAATCTACTGGAGCAAACTTAGATATTATTGCCATTGCAAAAGAGAAAGTCGATGCAAAAGCACATAGAGCTAAAGGTGCAGCAAAAGATATCATTCATTATAAAGATAAAACTGGTGTTATAAGAAACTTAAGATTAAAAACTAGTGATCAAAGACTTCAATTTGTACAAAGACAAAGAGATGAAGCCCATAGATTTGTTATAACATTTCATAAAAAACAAAAAAGAAAAGAAGATAAACAAGTTTCACTTTTACAAATAAAAGGTATAGGTGAAGCAAAGGTAAAAAAACTTCTACTTTATTTTGGAACATTTGAAAAAATTAAAGAAGCATCCTTTAAAGATTTAAAAGAAGTTCTAAATGAAAAAGATGCTATTTTAATAATTGATTACTTTAAAAACCAAGAAGGTTAACTTTGGCAAAAATTCTTCTAAATAAACAAAATTATTTTCATAATCTAAAACTTATTACAAAACAAGCAGGTGCAATAGAAAAAGTTGCTGTAGTTCTTAAAGATAATGCATATGGACATGGAATTTTAGAAATTGCTTCATTAGCAAAAGAGTTTGGAATAAAAAATGCCGTAGTAAGAGACTTGAAAGAAGCGAAAAAAGTAGAGTCATTTTTTGAGCAAATCTTAATCTTAGCTGACACAACTTTTCACAACTATTCACATACTTTTCACATAGCTGTGAACAGTATTGAACAACTTGAAAGAGTACCCGAAAATACGAATATTCATCTTAAAATTGATACAGGAATGCACAGAAATGGAATTTCTATTGATTCTATAGAAACGGCTATTTATGGGGCTTTAAGGAAAAATTTAAATATAACAGGAATTTTCACACACTATAGAGCTGCCGATGAATTATCATGTGAATTCTTTTGGCAAAGGTCAAATTTTATACAGGTAAAAAAAGCAGTGTTGAAAATATGTGAAAAACTTTTTTTACCCATTCCAAAGTTCCATTCGGCTAACTCTTCTGCTTTATTTAGGTTTAAGAATTTTGATGAAGATTTGGCAAGAGTAGGAATAGCTTGTTATGGTTATCTTGATACCGATTCTTGCTTTAATAATCCAAATTTAAAACCCGTTATGTCACTTTGGGCAAAAAAATTATCTACAAGAGAAATATATCCAAAACAAAGAATTGGTTATGGTGGAATTTATACAGCAAGTGAAAAAATAAATAGTTCAACTTATGATGTTGGGTATGGAGATGGTTTTTTTAGATTAAATGGTAAGAAAAAATATCTAACTGCAAAGGGATATGAAATCTTAGGAAGAGTTTCTATGGATAATTGTTCCATAAACTCTACTGATGAAGAAGTTTGTATTTTTGATGATGTTAGACAATTAGCTAAAATTCATGATACAATTACCTATGAAATAACAACTGCTTTAAAAGCTAATATCCCAAGAGAGGTTATATAATTAAGAATCATGAGACTTTTACTTCTATTAATATTACTTTGCACTTTAGTTTTTGCTTTAGATTTTAAAGAAGCAAAAGAAATTGAAGAAAAAAAAGGTGTCTTAAAAGCTTTAAGTTCCTATAGAGTTTTAGCTAAAAGAGATGACACTGAAGCTATTTTTAGGCTGGCAACTTTATATTTACAAGGTAAAGGAGTAAAAAAAAGTTTAGCAACTGCAAAAACTTTTTTAGAAAAAGGTTCTTTATTAAATCACCATAAATCTACATATTATTTAGGAAAACTTTATATCACAAAAAAATCTCCATATTTTAATGAAAAGTTAGCCTTTAATACTTTTTTAAAAGCTGCAAATGATGGATATGCACCAGCTCAAAATATGATAGGTCAATTTCTTGCAGCAGGAATTGCTGTTGATAAAGATTATAAAATGGCTGTTAAGTATTTTGAATATGCTTCAAAACAAAATTATGAAGATGCCCATTGTAATTTAGCTTTTATGTATGCTACAGGGAAAGGAGTTTTCCCAAACTTTGGAAGGGCTCATCAATTTGCTAAAGATGGAGTAAAAAATGGAAATAAAAAATGTGTAAAAGTTTGGAAAACATATAATCTAGAAAAATATGATGATGACAAAGGCTGGAAATTTAACTTTTACACAAAACCTTCTGAGTAGAAGCTACAATAAAATTATTGTAGCTAAGCCTAAAAAACTGAAAAAACCAACAATATCAGTAACTGTAGTTAAAATAACAGTTGAACCAATAGCAGGGTCAATTTCAAACTTCTCTAAAAGAATAGGAATAACTGCTCCAAAAAAACCTGCACTAAAAAGGTTTATAACCATTGATAAAGCAATTACTACTCCTAAAAGTGGTAATTTAAACCAAATAAAGGCAATTACTCCTATAACAAAAGCAAAAAGAAAACCATTAAATAAAGATATTACAACCTCTTTTTTAATTGTTCTTTTTGCATCAGTATAAGAAATATCTCCTAAAGCCATTTGTCTAACAGTTACTGTTAGAGTTTGTGTTCCTGCATTTCCTCCCATTGAAGCCACAATTGGCATTAAAACAGCTAAAGCAACTAAGGATTGAATTGTTGCATCAAAAAGTCCTATTACAATAGAGGCTAAAATTGCAGTAATTAGATTTATTCCTAACCAAAAAGCTCTATTTTTACCAATTCGATACATACTTTCTTCTTGTTCAGCATCATCATTAACTCCAGCTAAAGAGTATAATTGTTTTGTATTTTGTTCTTGTATTACATCATGAATATCATCATGGGTAATTCTACCTACTAATTTATCCTTATCAATAATTGCTATTGCACTAAGATTGTAGTTTGTAACTAATTCTGCTACTTCTGAAATATCACTAAAATGACTACAAGAATAGGTTTTGATTTTATCTTTTGGTATATCATTAAAGGTTAAACCTCTATCAAAGACAATTAACTCTTCTAAACCTATACTTCCTATATAACGTCCTTTTTTTCCAACAACATATGCATGAAAAACATTATCTAATACATCTTCTTCTTTTAGTTTTTTTAACCTTTTTAATGCTACATCAATTTTCTCATATAAATAAACACTAAAAAGTTCACTTTGCATATAAGAACCAGCTTGATTTTCTTCATAAGAATTAAGCTTTTGGATTACTAATTGATCTTCATCATCAAGCTTTGAAAGAATATTTTGTGCTTTTTCTTCATTTTTTTGTGAAATATTATAAATTAACTCCGAAGCATCATCACTATCCATCTTTGAAGTAATATTTGCAATCTTTTTACTACTAATAACTGTTGGTATTTCTTCTTGAACATAAGTTGGCATTTCACAAAGAATCTCTGCAAAAAGTTCACTAGGGATTTTTTTACATACATACTCATACTCATCATAATTAGAATCTCTTAATTTTAGTAAGTGTTCTGCTAAATCATAAGGGTGAAAATCAAAATTCTCATTTTTTTTATAATCTTCAATTACTTGTAATAAAAATTCTTTTATATTTTCAAATTCTTTTACTTCTTCCATCTTTTATATCCATTTAAATTTTTTTAATAAATAATATTGCCCTATTCCAACTATAATTAGGATTATTGAGAATATTGTAAAAGCATCCTTATTTTCAGTACCAGGTAAACCACCAACATTTATTCCCAAAAGTCCTGTTAGAAAACCTAAAGGCAAAAATATTGCTGAAATAATTGATAAAACATACATTCGTTGATTCATTTGTTCACTAATTTTATTTAAAGACTCTTCTTGTATTAAAGTAACCTTATCATTGATAGAATCTAACTCTTCTATATATCGTATTAATTGATCAGTAATCTCTCGTAATTGAATTTTATCATACTCACTTAACCAAGAAAGTTTGTCATGATACAATTTATACATTGCTTCTCGTTGAGGAGCCAAATATCGTCTTAAACTAATAGCTTCTCTTCTTATTTTTGAGATTTGAGTTCTAAGTTGAATATTATTTGAATCTAGTATTAGTTCTTCCATTTCACTTGCTTTATCTTCAAGTTCTTCAATAGTACCTTCCATTCTTGAAGTTAATCTATCAGTAAGACAAATCAAAAATTCTGAACTATTTATAGGACCTTTATTTTTTTCAAAACTTTGTAGAATATCTTTAACAGAGAGAAGATCTCTTTTTTTTGTGCTTATAATTAACTCTTGAGAAATAAATAATCTAATTGAAATCATATCGTCAGGATCTGCATTAGCATTTAAATTAACTCCTCTTAAAGCTAATAAAATTGAGTCATCTAAAACTGTAGTTCTGGGTCTCGTCTCAGCTGTGAGTAAAGCTTCTATTGCAATGGGGTCTATTCCACTTTTATTACTTATCCAATCTATTGCTTCTGTACTTGAATAATCAAAATGTACCCAAAGTAATCCTTCTTTTTTATCATAATCTTTTAATTGTTCAAAAGATAGACTCTTTGAGGCACCTTTTCCATCAAATATAATAGCATGAGATAAACCATTTTGACTCACTTTGTGTCCTTTTAAGTATAAATATCCATTTTAGTTTGGTATTATATTATAATAAAAATACAATAAGGTTATCAATGAAATTTTTTCTTCTTCTTTTTACTGTTTTTACAATAAGTTTTACAGCAACAATTGATACAAAACTATATGACATAGAAAACAATAGTAAATATTTTGAGCAAATAGAAAATAATATAAGAATCTCTATACAAAAAGCAGAGAAACCAAGTGAAATAATTGAAGATGAAAAGAAATATTTAAAAATACTAAAAAAAGCAAATACAAAGATTGTTTCTATTGAAAAATACAACAAAGAAATAGCAAATTCTAATGAAGCAATAAATGCTTTAAAATTTTTAATTCAAGTAGATGAAAAAGAAAATGAAATAGCTAATTTATCAATTGAAATACAAGAGAACTTATCTTACTTGAAAAAAAGAATTGAAAATATTTTAGAGATAGAAAAAAATAGACTTTTAATTTACCAATTACAATTTGCTTATAATAAAATTGAAAAGAACAATTTAGAAAAGAAAATTACATTATATGAAAAACATAAAATAGAAGTTTTAAATAAAATAGAAGCAGCATTAAATAATTTAAATATAGAAAATTTAGATACATTAAATACATCTTTAACTACAAATAATAAACAAATAGAAGAAATAGATAATAATATTAATTTATTAAAAGCTAATTTACAAAGAGAAAAAATAAATGATAATATAAAAAAAATAGAGGAGCTTGAAAAAAAAGTATTTAATTTAAATACAAAAAAAGAGGATATCCTTTCTTTAACTATATATCTAAGTTCTAAAAAACTATTACTATTTTTAAAAGAAAAAAATGAAAAAGCCTTTCTAGAAGAGTTTGAGAATCTAAATTCTCTTATTAATTATTCTAAAAAGTTTAAATATTTAAATGAAGCTTTTTTAAAATTATCAAAAAAAAGATTAAATAATACAAAACTTGTGTTGGCTACTTCAAATATAAAAATTACTTCATTTTTTGATTCAATTAAAACTTTTTTTAATACCACACTAGTTGTCTTTAATGAACAAGCAATCACACCAATGAGTTTGATTAAAGCAATTTTTTTAATTTTAATTGGTATTTTAATAGGTAAGATTTATAAAAGATGGATTTTAAAAGTATCTTCAAAATGGCCTAATATAAGTGAGATGTCTTTAAAAATTTCTTCAAATGTAGGTTTTTATTTAATTATTTTTATAACCTTTATAATTGCCCTTGGAAGTTTGGGAATTGATATGACATCAATTTCATTAATAGCAGGAGCTTTATCTATTGGTATTGGTTTTGGACTTCAAACTGTAGTTTCAAACTTTATTTCAGGAATCATTTTAATGTTTGAGAGAACTATTAGAATTGGAGATGTTATTGAAATAAATGATTTATTAAAAGGAACAGTTACTGATATTAGAGTTCGTTCAACAACTGTTAAAACATTTGATAATATTGATATTGTAGTACCAAACTCATCTTTTATTCAAAACAATGTTATAAATTGGACTTTAGAAGATAAATCAAGAAGACTTCATGTACCCTTTGGAGTTGCTTATGGAACAAAAATAGAAGAAGTGAAAGAAATAGTATTAAGAGAACTTTTAAATAGTGATTTAACTTTTATAAAAAATGATAAAGATAAACAACCTGATATAAGATTTGAAAACATGAATAATAGCAGTGTAGATTTAGAACTTTTAGTTTGGATAAAAACAAATGATAAACTTACACCAAATGCTCTTAAGTCTGACTTCCTATTACTTATTTATAATGCTTTATATAAAAATAATATTGAGATTCCATTTCCTCAATTAGATTTGCATATTAAGAGATAATTGCATCATGCCATTGAACTAAACTAAGCCTATAACCACTTTTGACTTCTAAAACTTCATGGGTAAAATAAGGATTACTTAAAAAAACTATCATTTCCCCTGCCTTTGGCTTATACTTTATAACTTCACCTTTTTCATTAAAAAGAAAATTAAATACTAGTTCCCCTCCACTAAAAGTATTAAAAGCTTCATTATCTTCACAAGAAGTAGCAAAAAGTACTGTTGTAAGTTTTCTATTTATCGCAACATTTTTAAAACCAATTAACTCTTCATCTTTATAAATCATATTAGAATCATCACTATGGGCTTTATAAAAAGAACCCTTTGAATACTCTAAAACTTGAACCTTTGTACTTATTGTTAAAGCTAGTGAAAAATAATCTTCAATTTGTTTTTGTACTTCTAGAAATCTTTTTTTATAAATATATTTATATTCATCATCTAATTTATAAATTTTTGTTTTTCTAATACTTTTATCTGTATAGTTTTGATAATTTTCTTTTTTGATTTTTGCATCAATATAATCATCTTCTTTTTTAACACTTCTTATAAGCTCATCACAAATTGTAGGTGATAAAAAATCTTTGATGATTAAAAAAGGATAATCATAATAAGGGTTTGGAAGTAATTTAACTTCTAAATCAAACTCATTAAGTCTTTTATCACAAAAGACATAGTTACTAATTTGATCTAATTTCAAGTTTTTTTCCTAAAGTGAAATAAAGTATGAAATTATAATCTAAAAAAAGTCTTTTTTTCTAAAAGAAATCTTAATATTCTAATAAATTCAAAGAATGACCATTTATAGGTCTTTCTTCCAAGTTATTTTATTTGATTTGGATCTTCTAAAATAAATGCTATTTCTTTTTCTTCACAATAATCTATAAATTTTTGAAAATTTTGTTCTAAAAGTTTTTGATTTAGAGAACTTAATGATAATACAACTAGTCTCTTATCATCAATTATTTTGGGAAGAGATGAAAGTTCAACCTCATCAGGAATCTCTTTCATTAAAGATATTAAATCATTTTCCCCACAAAAAGCAGTAAGTGTTTTTCTATATTTAATTTGCTCATTTTTTACATAATGTTTATCTAAAGCTTCAAGAACCATTGCCTGGCTCATTGAAGGAAAACCTGGTGTAAAAAAGAATCTATCATCTAAATAAAATCCAGCTACATTATTTACTACATTTTTAAGCAATTTTGCATTTATAGGAAGATTCCCCATTTCTATTCTATAAGGATAGGCTTCATCTCCAAATTGATTTATTATAAGTTCTTGTGCTTTTTTGTGATATTGCATTTTCCCCTCACGGAAAACTTTTGCTGCAACCTCTCTTGTATAATCATCAGGAGTAGCCCCTATTCCACCATATGAAAACATAACTGAGTTGTCATCTGCTTTTATAAGTCTATAGATATCTTCCATTAATTTAGTATCATCTTCAATTACAAAAGAAGCCTTATGAGTCCAACCTCGTTTTAAAAGTTCTTCATTTAAAAAAGCAAAATGAGCATCTTTTCGGCGTCCATTAAGTAGTTCAGTTCCTATAATAACTGAATAAAAGTTTATTTGTTTTTTCATTAGATTTTCGATTGAATGAAAGAATCCATTTCATTAACAATTTCTTCAATCGTTCTTTCTCCATTGATTTTTTGTAAAATATTTTTAGACTCATAATATTTTTGGATGTTTAATAAAGGTTCAGCATAAACTTTCATTCTATTAATAAATACTTTTTCATTGTCATCATCACCCCTTGCTCTACCTAAAACCCTTTCTCTTGCCACCTCTTCAGAGACTGTTACTTCTATAACATTTATTAATTGTACTTCAGACTCTTTATCTAGATATTTATCAAGTTCAGTCATTTGCTCAAGCGACCTTGGATAACCATCAATTACAATCACATCACTTGGTGCTTTTTTAATAGCTTTAATTATAGTTTCAATAGCTATATCAATTGGTACAATATTTCCTGCATTAATATATTCTTCTATAACCTTTCCTCTTTGGCTTCCACTTGCAACTTCAGCTCTAAACATATCTCCAGTTGAATAATGAGTAATATTTGTATGTTTATGTGCAATCATTTCTGCATCTGTAGTTTTCCCGCTTCCTGGTGCGCCAATAATTAAAAATAGTTTCTTCAAATATTTTCCTTACTTAAATTTACATTTCTCATTGTATCAAAACTGTTATGAATTATTTATTTGATATTAAATGCTTTTTGAATACAATACCACAAATAAAAAACAAAAATCAATAAACACAAGTCTCTTTTAAATAAGAACTATTAAAAAGGAAAAGAAATATGAACTTAATGCTATTTGGAGCACCTGGAGCAGGAAAAGGTACACAAGCAAAATTTTTAATTGAAAAATATAATATCCCACAAATTTCAACTGGAGATATTTTAAGAGCTGCAATTGCAGATAAAACTGAAATGGGAATGGAAGCAAAAAAATTTATGGATGCAGGTCAATTGGTTCCTGATTCAACTATTATTGGTATTATTAAAGATAGACTTGCTGAAGATGACTGTAAAAAAGGTTTTATTCTTGATGGTTTTCCAAGAACATTACCACAAGCAGAAGCTTTAAAAGAATTAATGGAAAATATGGGAATTACTTTAGATAAAGTTATTTCACTAAATGTACCTGATTCTGATATTGTAGAAAGAATCACAGGAAGAAGGACATCAAAAGTAACTGGTAAAATTTACCATATCAAATTTAACCCACCAGTAGATGAAAAAGAAGAAGATCTTGTTCAAAGAGCTGATGATACAGAAGAAACTGTTACAAAAAGATTAGCAGCATACCATGAACAAACTGCGCCTTTAATTGATTTTTATAAAAATATGGGTGTAATGGTTGAACTTGATGGTACAAAAGAAGTTTCAGAAGTTACAAAAGATATGATTGAAGCTTTAGCATAAACATATTAAGAAAATAAAAAAGGGAAGCTTTATTTTAGCTTCCCTTTTTTTTAGAAGAATTTTTAATATAATTAACTTTGCATTCCATTATTAGATTTTTTTCTTCTTTGATAGTAACTTTTATCTATTACTATATTTTTTTGTTTTTCTTTTCTAGCATTATCTTTTTCAACATAGATTTTTTTTCTTGTTTCTGGGTCCATTTCTGTATAGTACATAACAGATGAATATGTTCCAGGAGTTGGAGTGAAAACCTGTGCTTGTTCTGGATTCATTTTTAATTCATGGGTAGTAAACTGTTTTAATTCATGCATATCTTTCTCTTCACATCCTGGATGTGCCGCAATTAAATAGTAAGTTAAAAACTGTTTCTTTCCAGCTTCTTTATTTAATCTATCATACATCTTTTTAAATTCAATAAGTGGTTGTTTCCCAGGTTTTCCCATAAGCTTTAAAACTCTATCAGAAGTATGTTCAGGGGCTACTTTCATTTGACCAGAGATATGATGGTTTACAAGCTCTTTTAAATACTCATATCCATGTTTTTTATCTGCTGGAATAAAGTCATATCTTAAACCAGAGGCAACGAAAGCTTTTTTTACACCAGGAACTTTTCTAATATCTCTTAAAAGATTTAAGTGCCTACTATGGTCAACTTTCATAACCTTACAAAGTCTATCATAATCAACACATCTTATTTCAGCACAGGTTCCTTTTTTAAGTTTTTTATTACACTCATATCCGTACATATTAGCTGTTGGTCCACCAACATCTGAGATTACACCTTTGAAATCTTTATCTTGTGTAAATTCTTTTGCTTCACTTAGAATATTTTCTTCACTTCTAGTTCTAATAGTTCTACCTTGGTGAACTCCAATGGCACAGAAGTTACACTCTCCCCAGCATCCATGGTGAGTTTGGATAGAGAATTTAATTGTCTCTAAACATTTAACTTTACCTTGTGGTTTGTGGTATGGATGCAAATCTCTAATATAATTATATGAAGCCACCTCATCCATCTCTTTTTCATCAAGATAATCACAGGGAGGGTTTTGAATAGCATATCTTGTATCTACTTTTTGACAAAGTCCCTTTGCAGAAATTGGGTCATTGTTTTTATAAAAATCATCAAAAAGGTCTATATATTTTTCTTTATCATCTAAACACTCTTGATGAGAAGGAAGCTGTAAAAACTCCTCTACAGGTTCTTTAGAGATATAACAAACTCCCCTAACCTCTCTTGGGTCTTTCCCCTCTCTTAAAGCTGTTGAGAACTCTCTTATAGCAACTTCTCCCATACCATAAATAAGATAATCTGCTTTTGCATCAAAAAGAATTGGTTTTCTTAATTTGTTCGTCCAAAAGTCATAATGAGTAATTCTTCTTAAACTAGCTTCTATTCCACCTAAAACAATTGGAACTGTATTTTTAAAATGTCTTCTAATTAGATTTGTATAAACTAAAGTAGCTCTATCTGGTCTTTTATCATTTTTTCCACCAGGAGTATAATCATCGTTATTTCTAAACTTTTTAGTTGCCGTGTAGTTTGATACCATTGAGTCAATACTTCCACCACTAACTCCCCAGTATAATTTTGGTTCACCTAATCTTTTCACATCTTCATTTTTAATATCAGGTTGTCCTATGATTCCTACTTTAAAACCTAAAGCTTCAAGAATTCTTCCAACAACAGCAACACCAATAAATGGAGAGTCAATATAAGCATCTCCACTTACTAATATCACATCACATTGCTCCCAGCCTAAAGCATCCATCTCTTTTCTAGTAGTAGGTAAAAATCTTTGTTCTTTATTTTGTTTATCATTTTTATTGTTGGCACTCATAAGCTTTTACTTTCAGTTTAGTTTTTTCGTATTGTGCCAAAAGATGTTTTAACCTATCATATAAATTTATAACTAATTAAACCTTCTTTGTTAAATTGTCATCAATCTTTTTAATATCAAGAACCATTGCAACTTGAGATTCTTCATAATCACTAATATCAGCTAAACTTTCAACCAAAGTTCCAGTTCCCAAAAAGTGACTTTGAATTTGTTGAATAGAGTCTTTTTCTACAACTGAAACACTTTCTAATGATGATACTAATATTCCTATACAATGTTCTTTATTATCCTTATCATATTCTAATAAAATAATTGTATTTAACTCTTCATCGCCAATTTCCTCTTTGATAAAACTTCTGATATCAAGAACAGAGATTAAAGTATCTTTATGTAGAACCATTCCTTTAAAGGGATTGTTCTTATCCATATCAATTGATTCTTCTAATTTATCTATAGAGATAGATTCAATAACATTCTTAGCTTCTACTGCAAGAAACTTATTTCCTAAGTGAAAAGTTGCTAACTCAATACAAGTATCTGTAAATATCTTTTTTGTACTTGAATTTAAAAACTTTGATTTTTGCTCATGCCTTTTTTCATCAAAGTTTTTATCTCCTATATAGTTAAACACTAAACAAAAAACATCATTAACATAGTCATCTTTAGCATTTTTGTACTCTCTATATCCTTGAGAACATCTAACACCTAAGGCATAATATTTATTATCTATTTCAATAATTTCACTTAGTTGTTCACCATTTTTTAATTCAAAAAATTTATCTTCTATATCAATAATTGAGTTTACTTCTATATCTTTATTTGTTGAAGAAATAACTCTTTTATCCCTTGATGCAAATAAAGCAAATACTCCATCTTTATCTTTGGGTAAACTATCTTCTAACATAGCTTTAAATTCAGCTGTAGAATCAAATACAATAGCTATCCCACCATTTATTTCATCTTGATTTTCAAAAGACCTAATTGCAGCACAATAAATGTATGTTGACTCATTTGAATAAAGATTAGTCTCTTCAAAATCTGAAACACAATACTTTGAGGTGTCAGTTAACTTTAGAGTTTGTCCAACCCACTTTTGAGGTAAAACTTTTCCTACTAAATAGTTTTCTTTTTCATTTGATACAGCAATTATTTTTCCACTTTTATCAAATACAAGTAGATTTGTATAAACTGTATATAAATCATTTATATACTTCAAAATAGAAGAGATCTCTTTTTCTTTATATTCCAAAGATTCATACTCATCAAATGCTTTTCTAAAGAAGGAAGTTAGTGCCCACCATCTACAATCATTTGCTCTTTCATAAAGATTTCTATCCATAATATCAAGGGCAAGGGAAGATAGAAACTCACTATCTTTTAAAATAGAGTTAATAATTGTTTGATTTAGATTACTTAAGGAAGAGTTTGCTTTAACTCCTGTAACTCCAATCTCACTTAAAAGAGATTTTGAAAACTCTCTATTTGAAGAGTTTAGTTTACTTTGTGCAACATTACCATTCCAAATAACACGTCCAAGATTTTCTTGAATAGTTTTACTTTTATTAAATACATCTTTTAAATCTTTTGAAAAGTGTTGTTCATTGTTCATCATTGATTCAATAATCCCATCATCTACTTCTGGTCTATCATTTTGATTACTTAAAAAAGCATATTCTAAAGGAACCATAATATGTCCATACCACTTAAGACCTTTAAACCCTTGATACCCATTTGTTATACAAGTTTTTGCAATATAATCTCTACCACAAAAAGAGACAATTTTATACTCTTCATCTAAAACAATTTCCAATTTTGATTCTAAAGGGATATAGTCTTTATCACTTGAAGCAATTACAATTCCATCTTCATCTAAAATAGTTAAAGCCTCTTTATTTCTTGTTTCAATTAGATTGTTAAAAATTCCTTCCATCTCATCTCTAAATCTAAAACAAAGACAAAGTACACCTAAAACCTCTGAGTCGGAATCGTTAGTTTCTGTTACTTTATATGAATATACTAAAGACTGTTTTTTGTGTGGAATAAAATCATGGTATTGAAAAGTTTCTACATATTCATCACTTGAGTTAATTACTTTTTGAGTAAATTCTTTATTTAACCAATCAATTTTTATATTATCATCTAATCTTGCTACAATTTTCCCTTTAGTATCAGCTAAAACAATATCATAATAAACTGAGTATTTTTGAACATACTCCAAAAATCTTTTTTGAATATCTTCTTTTAATTCTACGCTATCACTGTTGTATCTTGAAACAAAGTTTTGTAAAAAGTCTCTAATATCATCATCAGTTGCTAAGAAGCCTATGTCAGCTGTTCTTTCAAAAAGATTTCTATTTACAATATCAATTGCAACTTGAGCTTTAAATTTCATTTCAGTAGTAGATTTTTTAACAGTTTCTTCACTTAAGTGATTAAGAAGAGTTGTTGTTAAATTTAAGAAGTTTTCTTTTGTTTTACCAATATCAATATTAATATCACCTAATTGACCTAAAAGTGCAAAAATATCCCAAGAAGAACTTAATCTTCCTAACTCTTCCCTATACTTATCAACATCTTCTATATGCTTAATAAGAGGATAAAGTTCTTTTTTTACTTTTATTCCTTTATATTCTACTAGATTTCTTGACATGATATTTCTCCTATCTTTCATAAGAGAATGATACAATATATTTAAATCAGTTTTTTATACAGATTGTATAAAAACTACTCAGTTGATAAATTATCTTTTATATTTCGAAATCTTTCTAACAAGAGATTGAAGATTTACACGCCAGTTATATTTTGTGATATCATGCTCGATAATATCTGCATTAATATTTGAAGCTAAAGATTGAGCTTGTTCGTAAGAGCTTTCTTCTTTAATTAAAAGTTTTTTTATATTATGTTTTTTTGAAAATTCCACTAGTTGTGGGACTTCATCTAAGTTTGTATATCTATTCTCTTTATAATAAAGATTTAATCTAAATCTTTTTGCAAAATAGTGCCAATAAGGTTCATAAACATATATATTATAAAATTCATTTTTTTCAAGTCTTTTCTTTAAAGATAAAAATAATCTATCTAATTCCATCAAAAAGTTTTCATAATTTTCTTTAAAGAAATCTTTTCTGTAGGATTTTAATTTACTTAATTCTTCAAAGATATTTTTGGATAGTTTTCTCACTAAGATAGGATCCATCCAGACGTAGGGATTTTCCTTACCATTAACTATATCTTTTTTTATATTTTTAGTGAGATTAATAATATTAATATATCTGTTTCTATTTTTAAAAAGTTTAATATATCTTTCTTCTTTCTCTAAACCATATGTAAGATAAACATTACTGTAATAAATTTCATTTTTATGAAGATTTCGTTTTTTTGCAAAACTAGTATTTCCATCTTCAACTACATGAATAACAAAATCATCTTTTGCTATTTTTTCAATAAGTTTTTTATGAATAGGATAAGTTACTACTAAATGTATTTTTGCATTTAGAAAAGAGAATAAGGCTAACAATACGAATATAAATTTAATCATATTGTTGCCTTTTTTAATTATACTTCAGTCTTTCTAATTCTAAGACTTAATTCTTTTAATTGCTCATTATCAACAGCTGAAGGTGCTTGTGTTAATAAACATTGAGCTCTTTGAGTTTTAGGGAAAGCAATTACATCTCTAATAGAATCAGTACCTGCTAATAACATAATAAGTCTATCAAACCCAAGAGCAAATCCACCATGGCTTGGTGCACCATATCTTAATGCTTCAAGTAAGAATCCAAACTTTTCATTTGCTTCTTCATTAGAAATCCCCATAAGTTCAAATACTTTTTCTTGTACTTCTTCTTTATGAATTCTGATTGAACCACCACCAAGCTCAGTACCATTTAATACAATATCATAAGCAATTGATTCAATATCTTCTAAATCTTCTACATTATTTAAATCACATTTTTCTAAGTTAGGCATAGTAAATGGATGGTGTAATGCTTTAGTTTTTCCATCTTCAATTTCAAACATTGGGAAATCAACAACCCATACAAACTCATAAGTGTCTGCGGGAATAATTTCCATTTGCTCTGCAAGATAAAGTCTAAATCTTCCCATATAATCACATACAGTTTTCTTTTCACCTGCTCCAAAGAATACAACATCACCAACTTCAAGTTCAGTTGATTTTACGATTGCTTCTAAATCCGCATCTTCGAAGAATTTAGTTAAAGGACCTTTTAATCCATCTTCTTTCATTTGGAAGTAACCAAGACCTTTAGCTCCAAATTTTCTAACGTAATCCTCAAAACCTTTCATTTGTCTTTTTGAGAAGATATTATCTCCATTTGGACATCTTAGAGCTTTGATTCTATTGTTTTTAGTATCTTTTGCAATATCAGCAAAGATTTCATTTGTAGAGTTAGCAAAAATATCAATAACATCTACCATAGCCATGTCAAATCTCATATCTGGTTTATCTGAACCATATTTTTCCATAGCATCTTTATAAGTAATTCTTGGGAATGTAGTTGGTACATCTTTTCCACAAGCTTTAAATGTATCGTGAATTAATTTTTCAGCTACTTTGATTACATCTTCTTGATTACAAAATGACATTTCAACATCAATTTGAGTAAATTCAGGTTGTCTATCAGCTCTTAAATCTTCATCTCTAAAACATTTAGCAATTTGGAAGTATTTATCAAATCCAGATACCATTAAAAGTTGTTTAAATAATTGAGGTGATTGAGGAAGGGCATAAAATTCACCAGGATGAACTCTACTTGGAACAAGATAATCTCTTGCACCTTCTGGTGTAGATTTTGTTAAAATTGGTGTTTCAACATCTAAGAAACCTAATTCATTTAGGCAATTTCTAACTGCAATATTTGCAGTACTTCTTAATTTGAAAATTTCATAAGATTTTTCTGTTCTTAACTCTAAGAATCTATTTCTTAATCTAATTTCTTCATTTACTTTTTCATCACCTAATTCAAATGGCATAGGTTTCGATCTATTTTCAATTACTAAGTTATCAACAACAATTTCGATTTTTCCAGTAACTAAATTAGGGTTTTCTAAACCTTCACCTCTAGCTCTAACTTTACCTGTTGCAATTAAAACAAATTCATCTCTAACACTATCTGCAACTTCCCATGCATCTTTATTATCAGCAGGATCACACACAAGTTGAACTAAACCACCTCTATCTCTTAAATCAATAAAAATAATTCCACCATGATCTCTTCTACTGTTTACCCAACCAGCAACAGTAACAATTTCATCTATATTTTTTTCCGTTACATCAGTACAATAATGAGTTCTCAATTCTTACTCCATTTCTATAAATATTCGCGATTATATCTAAAAGAATCTTAATTTTTTATTCTCTATTTTAAGGCTCTTACTATCTATTTTCTTGTATTTTTAGAATTTTATTATTAGTTTCTTCTAAAACAGAATTTATATCTTCAACTTTTTTAAAGCCGTAAGAAGTTCCTCTGTATAAAGTAGGTAAATATTCAACTTGATTATTTAGAATTTGTGTTTGCGTTACTCTTTCACTTTCATAACTATCAATACTTATTAGATATTCTATTCCAACTAAAGAGGAATAATCAACCCAATTATATACAACATCTGCTCCTAACAAATCAGCATACTCTTCAATAAAATCATCTACATTAGAAATAGAATTAACTACAAATAAATTCTTTCTATCTTTTTCTTGAGTTAATTTAACAAGTAAAGGATCAAAATTCAATTGTGTAGATAATATTCTAACAGGATCAATTTCATAAGCTGTTAATTGTGATAAAACGATAGAACTTTTTATAATAGGAGTATTTAAAACTATGGTATTATATAATAAATTTTTATCATTCATAATATATTTATATCTATTTATTTTTGAATCAATTTCAATAACTTTAGGCCTATTTTCTAAGAACATTTCATCATAATAATTTTTAAGTTTACTTCCTAAGTAAGACTTAACATAAAACATCGCACTATTTTTACTTGATAAAGTTTTTAATAATTCAAACTGTTCTTTATAAGATATCCCACCAAAAATAAAATTACTTTTAGTCTCTTTTACTTCACTTTTATTGATTAAAGGATAATAAATTTTTGCAAAATCTAAAGAATCTGTTTTATTAAGTACATCAAAACCTTGTTTAGTAAATAAAGCAATTACTTTTTTAAAACCTCTATTTTCAATTTCTTTAACTTGATTTAGAATATTAAATTCTTGCTCATTTTTAGTATCAAAAGCTATTACTTCAAACTCTTTATTATTATAAACTAAATAGGCAGTAACAGCACTTATAGTTGATTTAGCATATTTACCAACAACTTTAGATGGATATAAAATAGCAACTTTATTTAAGCCTTGTTCATCTTCTTCAATAGCTTCTTGAATTGGCTCATTTTTTATTTCTTCAAGTTCTTTTTCTGTTTGAATTATTGGTTTAGAAAAAATTACAGGCTTATTTTTAAAAGAAGAGCTTTGTTGTTTTGAAGCACATCCAATTATAATAAAAGAAAACAAGAAAATTAGTAATAAGTTTTTCAATTTGACTCCAATATTGATTTTATTTTTAGCATATCATGAAAAGCTTCTTTTTTAAAAGAAGGGTTTCTTAAAAGAAAACTTGCACTATATGTAGGTAAAACATCATAATTTTTAAAACTCATAAGTTTACCTCTAATTTGATTAAAAGGGGTTTTATCTTTACATAAATATTCATAAGTTTTTTCCCCTAGTGTAACAATTAATTTTGGATTTAATAAATCGATTTGTTTATATAAATAAGAACTACAACTATTAAAATGACTTGTATTAAAACCATCTAAACTTTTACATTTAACTAAACTTGTAATATATATATCTTCTTTTTTTAAAGGTAATACATTTTCAATCATTCTTGATAATTGCTCCCCTGCTTTCCCAACATAAAATGAATTTAATTCATCTTCACTTGTACTAGGTTCATCAAAAATAAACATAATCTGTGCATTTTGATTACCATATGAGAATAAAGGGTTTTTTCTTGATTTTGATAATTCACATAAATAACAATTTTTAACCATAGATTCCAAATTAAAGAAGTCATCGGGTAAATTGTATTGTTCTAAATCTTTATCAAAGGCTTTAATAGATTCATGATACTCATATCCTATTGACTTTAAAAAATTTAGCTGAAATAAAATTTTATTTTTAATAGTATTTGTCATATCTTATTGTACAAAAAAATATCTTTGAATAAATTTTTTAGTTTTGAGTAAGTTTACAAAATCTTATTATTATCAAGAATAATTTTATTTCTACCTTTTGATTTAGCATCATATAAAAGTTCATCTGCTTTTTTTATTGTTTCTTCATAAGAGTTATAATTATCCCTAAAAGTTACCCCAGCACAAAACTCAATATTAAGTTTAATATCATTATAAACAAACTTATTATTAGCTATAATATTCTTTGCTCTTCTTAAATAGTTTTCCACTTCTAATTTATTTTTATAGCTAACTAAAGAAATAAACTCTTCTCCACCATAACGTGCAATTATATCTCCTGTTCTAGTAAGATTTTTCAGAATTTGAGCAAATGTTGATAAAATAGAATCACCACAATCATGACCATAACTATCATTTACATCTTTAAAATGATCTATATCATAAAATACTAAAGCATATTTTGAATTAAAAATTCTATATTCATTTTCAAGTCTTTTTACCTCTAAATTATAAGCTCGCCTTGTTAAAACTTTTGTTAAATAATCTATTGATTTCTCTTCTTCTGCTTTATTTAAATTTTCTTGTAATTCTTCTATCTGTTCATATAATAAATCACATTTTAATTGATTGTCTGTAATATTATTTCTACTTTCATAAATAGATTTTTCAAATTTTTCTATAGAACATAATAAATCTTCTCTAAAAGATTTAAAGTCATTAAATGAAGATTCAGATAAATTTAGTGAAGAAATTTCATTTTTTAGTTTAGTTACTTCATCAATAGTAGAAGAGTGTTCTATTAAAAAACGATTTACATATTCACCTAAAAAATTAATTAGTTTTTTTACATCATTAGTCTTATCATTAAAAAGTTTTTTATCAGCATTAATTCTTTGATCAGTTAATCTTCTTAAATTACGTAAGGTTTCCAAGTCAACTAAAGAGTTGGGTTTCTCTGCAATTTTAGTACATAAGGTTCTAATATCATCATCAATTTTTTTATCAATTGAAGAACTCATAAAATAAGCGAAATCTTTTAAAAATTCTCTGATTATTTGATCAGAAATTCTTTCTGAAAGAATATTTGCAATATCTTTAAAGGTTTGATTTTCTTTATTTAATTTAGATCTTTCAAAATCTGTAAATGTAGATATTAAACTTTTTATTTCTTTTTCCTCTTGGAAAATAAAGTCTGATTTATTTAATTGTTTATAAAATTCTTCTTCAAAATTTTTAGGATTTGCATCTTTGTTAGTTTTTTCTAAGTTTTTTAATGTTTTATTTATTATTTTTAATATACTAGTCATATTGTTTTTTTATAAAAGGATTTTTAAATAGTATATCATAAAGAAAGAAAAGAGATAATAAATAAATTTACTATCACTTTTTTTTCTAATTTACTTGTATCTATGAGTAATTCTACCCTTATCTAAAGAGTAAGGTGTAATTTCAACTTTTACTTTATCACCTGGTAAAATTTTAATGTAGTGCATTCTCATTTTTCCTGAGATATGACATAAAACTACATGTCCATTATCTAATTCAACTCTAAACATAGCATTAGGTAAAGCTTCAATTACTTTTCCATCAATTACTATAACATCATCTTTTGCCACTTTCGCTCCTAAATTCTACTCATCATCTACTTGACTTAAAATAACTGCTTTCCCATCAACTACAGCAACAGTGTGTTCATAATGGCTACCTCTTTTTCCGTCTTCAGAAACAACATCCCAGTCATTATCTAAAATTACTGGTTCTCTTCCTTCATGACAAATCATAGGTTCAATACAAAATACCATACCATTTTTAATTTTTGGTCCAGATTTTACATTTCCACCATTTACATAATTTGGTATTTCTGGTTCCCCGTGAGGTTTTTTGCCAATACCATGTCCACAAAATTTAACTAAAGGTTGATAACCTCTATCTACAATGAAATCTTCTATTGCTTTTGATAGTTCTTTAAATCTCATACCTTCTTCAATTAAATCAATAGCATAATAAAGTGAATCTTTTGAACAAGCAATTAAGTCTTCATCTTCTTTTGAAATTTTACCAATTGGCATCGTAATAGCTGCATCACCATACCAACCATCAATTTCTGAACCAATATCAAGACCAAGAATATCACCTTCTTTTAAAACTTTATCATCTGGAATTCCATGAATAATAACTTCATTTAAAGAAGTACAAATTGCACCAGGAAAACCATAAAGCCCTTTAAAAGCAGGTCGTGCACCTAAATCATTTAAAAACTTTTCACCCATTAAATCAACTTCTTTTAAAGTCATTCCTGGCTTAACATTTTTTTCTAAATACTTTAATGTCTTCGCAACAGCTTGTCCAGCTGTTCGAAGTTTTTCTATCTCATTTGATTTTCTTAAAGGAATTGCCATTTTATAAACCTACTGCACTTAATGTTTCATATTTATTCATATATTGCTGCGCTTCTATTTTTCTCATTGTATCAATTGCAACTTGAACAACAATAAGAACGGCAACACCTCCAAAGTAGAAAGGTACTCCCATTGCTTTTACTAAAAGCCAAGGAACAGTAGAAATAAGTCCTAAATAAATTGCTCCCCAAAAAGTAAGTCTACTTGCTGTCTCATTTAAAAATCCTGCAGTAGAAGCTCCAGGTCTAACACCAGGAATAAATCCACCTTGTTTTTTTAAGTTCTCTGAGATATCTTTTGCATTAAAAGTAATTGATGCATAAAAGAATGCAAAGAAAACTACAAATAAAAACATTAATACATTGAATGTATAAGATGTAGGACTTAAAAAATCTGCAATAACAACAAGATATTCATTTTGACTACCTTGTAAAACAGTTGCAGGGAACATTAAAATTGCAGATGCAAAAATTGCAGGAATAACTCCAGATAAATTTACTTTAATTGGAATATAATTCATAACTCTTTTATTTTGTGCTTGCATCATAACTTTTCTAGAATAAGAAACAGGAACTCTTCTTTCACCTAATTCAACATATATAATTGCTCCAACAGTTGCTAGAATAATTACTAATATAGCAATTACAGTTAAGAAGTTCATTTGTCCATTATTTACTAAATCAACCGTTCCACCTATTGCACTTGGAATTGCTGAAACAATACCTGCAAAAATAATTAATGAAATACCATTACCAATACCTTTTTGTGTGATTTGTTCACCAATCCACATTAAAAGCATAGTTCCAGTTAACATTGAAATTGCAGAAACAGCAACAAAAGTATCCATATCAATAGAAATTGCACTTTGTCCACTTTGTCCAGTTAATGAATTTAATCCCATTGATACACCAATAGATTGAATTAATGTAATTACAATTGTAGTATATCTGATGATTTGCATATATTTTTGCATTCCATCTCGTTCTTTTTTCATTTTACCAAGGGCTGGGAAAGTTGCTGCTAGAAGCTCCATAATAATTGAAGCTGTAATATAAGGCATAATACCAAGAGAGATAATTGACAGTCTTTCAACTGCATTACCACTAAACATATTTACAAGACCTAATGCATTATTTGCATTTGAATCAAAAAATTCTTTAACTACATCAATATTTACTCCAGGTACTGGCACATATGCCAATAACCTGTAAAGTAAAATAAAGCCTAATGTAATAAGAATCTTATTTATTAGATCTTTACTCATAACTAATTTCCAGTAGTTGTTACGTTTTCGTCTTTAATCTTAGATGATAATTCTTTTGCAGAAGAACCAACAAGTTTAACTTTTGTAACACTTTTAGAAAGTTTATAAACTGTTTTTATTGATTCTACTGTGATTTCTTCAAGTTCTGCAACTTTTTTTACTCTATCAACATTAATTGAGTAAGGTTTTTCAACTCTAGAAGTAAATCCAATTTTTGGAGCTCTTTTTTGAAGTGGCATTTGACCACCTTCAAAGTGTCTCTTAATTTTATATCCAGATCTAGATTTTTGACCTTTTTGTCCTCTTGCAGAAGTTTTTCCTGTTCCTGAACCTTGACCTCTTCCTACTCTTTTAACATTTTTTGTACTACCAGTTGCTGGTTGTAAGTTGTCTAATGCCATCTTTTATCCTTTTATTCTTGCTAATGCTTCAACTGTAGCTTGTACAAGGTTGTTTGGATTATTTGAACCTAAAGATTTTGCAATAATATCTTTAACCCCAGAAAGCTCAAGAACTGGTCTTGCCGCACCACCTGCGATAAGCCCTGTACCTTCTGATGCTGGTTTTAATAAAATTTTACTTGAATTATATTTATGTTCAATATCATGCGCAATAGTTGTCCCATGAATATTAACTTTTACTAAAGATTTAAATGCATCATCTAATGCTTTTTTAATTGCATCAGGAACTTCTTTTGCTTTTCCTGTACCAAATCCAACTGTACCGTTTTTATCTCCAACAACAACTAAAGCTGTAAATCTGAATCTTCTACCACCTTTTACAACTTTTGTTACTCTTCCGATTTTAACGATTGCTTCTTGAAAATCTTCTCTATTTACTGCTGCCATCATTAACCCTTATAATTTGATACCATTTTCTCTAAGTCCATCAGCAAATGCTGCAACTACACCGTGATAAAGGTATCCATTTCTATCAAATACTACTTTTTCAATTCCAGCAGCTTTTAATTTTTCAGCAAATTCTGCTGCCACTTTTACTGCATTTTCTCTACTTACACTTAAGTTTAAAGCTTTAGAATTTACTGCTGCTAATGTTACACCAGCAATATCATTGATTGCTTGTGCACTTAAATACCTGTTTGATTTAAAAACAGTTACTCTAGGTGTTTCAGCAGTACCTCTACCGATATCTCCTCTAACTCTTCTTTTTCTTACGATTCTAGAAGAATTCTTTTTTGCTATATCTTTAATTCTACTCATATTTTACACCTTATTTAGCAGTTTTACCAGCTTTTCTAACGATATGCTCGTCAGTATACTTAACACCTTTACCTTTATATGGTTCAGGTTTTCTAAAGCCTCTAATAATTGCAGCGGCTTGACCAACTTGTTGTTTATCAGCACCTTTAACATGAATAATGTTTTTTTCTACTGATACATCTAGTCCCTCAGGAATATCATAGTTAATTGGGTGAGAGTATCCTAATTGTAATTCTAATACTTTACCTTTAACTGCAGCTCTATAACCAACACCATTAATCTCTAAAGATTTTTGGAAACCAGTTGATAAACCAGTTACTGCATTGTTAATTAAAGCTCTATAAGTTCCCCAGAAAGCTGCTGATTCTTTAGTTTCACCAACTTTAGATAATACAACTTGATTATCAGCTACTTCAACATCAACTCTTCCGTGAGTTTCAACAGGAATTACGTTATTTCCTTTTTTTACATTTACAACAGTTCCATCAACTGTTACTTCAACCCCTGAAGGGATAGCGATAGGTTTTTTTCCAATTCTAGACATTACACTCTCCTACCATACAGTACATAGTACTTCACCACCAACGTTTGCAGCATAAGCTTCATCGTTAGCGATAACACCTTTGTTTGTTGAAACAATAATTGTACCATATCCATTTTTGAAAGATTTAATCTCAGAAGCGTTTTTATAAACTCTTCTTCCTGGAGTAGAAACTCTTTTGATTTCATTGATAACTGAATTATCATTGTCATCATATTTTAATGTAACTTGTACTGTTTTTTTATTGTTTTCACCATCAACTACTTTGAACCCTTCAATATACTCTTTTTTCTCAAGTACATTTAAGATTCCTACTACTGTGTTAGAATGTAATAATGTTGCAACTTCTAATTTTCTCATTGCAGCATTTCTAATTCTAGTTAAAGCATCTGCGATAATATCATTCATCATAGCTTTTATTCTCCTACCAACTAGATTTTTTAACGCCAGGAAGTAATCCCTCGTTAGCCATTTTTCTTAAACAAACTCTACAAAGACCAAAATCTCTGTAAACTGAATGTGGTCTTCCACAAACTGAACATCTTGTGTATGCTCTTGAAGAGAACTTAGGAGTTCTCTTTTGCTTAGCAATCATAGACTTCTTTGCCATTACGCTCTTCCTTTTGTAAATGGAACTCCAACAAGCTCTAATAATCTAAATGCTTCTGCATCGTCACTAGCACTAGTTGAAATTGAAATATTCATACCGTGAGTTTTGATGATATCATCATAAACAACTTCTGGGAACATTAATTGTTCATCAAGACCAAAGTTAAAGTTACCTTGACCATCAAAACCATTTCTGTTAAGACCTCTAAAGTCTTTTACTCTTGGTAATGCAATAGAACATAATTTATCTAAGAATGCATACATATTTTCACCTCTAAGTGTTACTTTAACACCTACAGGCATACCTTCTCTTACTTTAAAACCAGCAACTGATTTTTTAGCAATAACTTTAACTGCTCTTTGACCAGCAATTAAAGAAATAGTATCTTGTATATTTTGCATAAGTTTGCTATCTTTCATAGCTTCTCCAGCACCAACAGAAATAACTACTTTATCTAATTTAGCAGTTAACATTTTGTTTTTAGGGAACTCAGTTTCTAAAGTTGGTTTGATCTCTGCATTATATCTTTCTTGTAATCTGTTTGCCATCTTACTCACCTTCTACTTTTGCTACATTTGAGATATCAATAGGCATCTCTTTGTTTACAAAACCACCTTCAGGGTTTTTTTCTTGATCTGGCTTAACTGTTTTTTTAGCAACTTTACAATCTTTAACGATTACTTTGTTTTTTGCAGGTAATACAGCTAAAACTTCTCCAGTTTTACCTTTGTCATCACCAGCAATGATTTTTACAGTATCACCTTTTTTAATCTTTAATTTAACAGCCATCTTATAATACCTCCGGAGCAAGTGAAACAATTTTCATGAAACCTGAGTATCTAACTTCTCTTGCAACAGGTCCAAAAATTCTTGTTCCAATTGGTTCTTTTTTACCATCAAGGATTACAGCAGCATTATCATCAAATCTAATTAAAGATCCATTTTCTCTTTGAACTTCTTTATGAGTTCTTACGATTACTGCTTTTACAACTTGACCTTTTTTAACTTTACCAGTTGGTAAAGCTTTCTTAACTGAAGCAACAATTACATCACCAACAGAAGCATATCTTCTTTTAGAACCACCTAAAACTTTGATACACATAATCTCTTTAGCACCAGTGTTGTCAGCTACATTTAATCTAGAAAAACTTTGAATCATTATTTAACTCCTGTAGCTACAATTTTCTTTAATCTAAAAGATTTAGTTTTAGATAAAGGTCTACACTCAACAGCAGTTACAGTGTCACCCTCATTTAGTTCATTTCTTTCGTCATGAATTAAGTACTTTTTAAATCTTTTTACAGTCTTGTGATATTTTGGGTGTAAAACATATCTAGTAACTAATACAGAAGCAGTTTTATCTCCAGATTTTTTTACCACTACACCTTGAATCTCTCTTTTATGTGTCATACTTTAGATCCTTAGTTAGCTTTTGCTGCAGTAATAGCTGTTTGAATTTGTGCAATTTCTTTTTTGCACGCTCTTAATTCAGAAGTATTTGTTAACTGCATAGTTTTTAGCTTAGCTTTTAATTCAAAAAGAAGCACCTTTTTCTCTTTTAATAACTCATTTAGCTCTTGTAAGCTTTTCTCTTTTAAATCAATATAATTCATTTTCACTTTCTCTACTTACAATTTTAGTTTTAAATGGTAATTTGTGTTGAGCTAGAGTTAAAGCAGATCTAGCCATTTCTTCAGATACACCAGCCATTTCGAAGCATACTCTACCTGGTTTAATATTCATTACCCATTTATCGATTGGACCTTTACCTTTACCCATTCTCACTTCAAGTGGTCTTTTTGTTAAAGGTTTATGAGGGAATACCATGATCCAAACTTTACCTTGTCTCTTAATTGCTCTTGTCATTGCAATTCTGGCAGCTTCAATTTGTCTTGAGTCAATTCTACCATGCTCTAAAGCTTTGATTCCAAATTCACCGTAAGCTAAAGAATTTGCTCTCATAGATTTACCTCTATTTCGACCCTTCATTTGCTTTCTATATTTAGTTCTTTTAGGCATTAACATAATTATTTACCTCTTCTCTTTTGTGGTCTTCTTTTTGGTTTAGAAGTTGTATCTTTTTCAGTAGGAATTCCTTTTGCAAGAACCTCACCTTTGAAGATCCAAACTTTAATACCTATACAACCATAAGTTGTATGAGCTTCAGCAAAACCATAATCAATTTTTGCTCTTAAAGTATGTAAAGGAACTCTACCTTCTAAGTACCACTCAGTTCTAGCCATTTCAGCTCCACCAAGTCTTCCTGATACAGAAACTTTAATACCTTTAGCTCCAGATTTAAGTGCATTTTGCATAACTCTTTTCATAGCTCTTCTAAATGCAACTCTTCTTTCTAGTTGTTGAGCAACATTTTCAGCTGCTAATTGTCCAGAAAGTTGTGGTTTTCTTTCTTCTTTGATATTTACTGCAATATCTTTTCCAACTAATTTAGAAAGATTATTTTTAAGTTTTTCTACATCTGCACCTTTTTTACCAATGATAATTCCTGGTCTAGCTGCAACGATTGTAACTCTAACTTTTTTTGCAGTTCTTTCAACGATAGTTTGAGCAACACCAGCATAGTATAACTCTTTCTTAACGTATTTTCTGATTTTATCATCTTCTGCAACATTTGCTGGCATATTAGTAAATTTAGGAAACCATCTTGATTCCCAATTTCTATTAATACCTAATCTTAAACCTATTGGATTAACTTTTTGACCCATTACTTATCTCCTTTTTCAGCAGCCGCTACTTCAATCATAATGTGTGCAGTTGGTTTATGCTTAGGTGATGCACTTCCTCTAGCTCTTGGAGTAAATCTCTTAAGAACTGGACCTTTATCAACTCTAGCACTTGTTATTACTGCATCTTCTGGTTCTAAACCAGCATTAGCTACAGCTGAAGCAATAACTTTTGAAATAATTCCTGCTGCTTTATTAGGAGTGAACTCTAACGAAGCAATTGCATATTCTGCATTCATACCTTGAACTTCTCTAGCAATTAATCTTGCTTTTGTAGGAGAAAGTCTAATAAATTTTAATACTGCTTTACTCATCATTACACCTTCTTCTGCACAGAACCTTTGTGCCCTTTAAATGTTCTTGTTGGTGCAAATTCACCTAATTTGTAACCAACATGGTTTTCTGTAATATTTACTGGTACAAAGTTTCTACCATTGTGCACATTAAAAGTTAAACCAATCATATCTGGTAATACCATTGATCTTCTAGACCAAGTTTTAATTGGTTTTCTATCATTTGCTTCATTTGCTTTGATAACTTTTTTCATTAAGTGTGCGTCTACAAATGGTCCTTTTTTTATTGATCTTGCCATCTTAAACCCTTACTTCTTTCTTCTTGAAATGATTAATTTATCACTAGCTTTTTTCTTTCTAGTTTTATAACCTTTAGTTGGCATACCCCATGGAGTAACTGGATGTCTACCTGAATTAGTTTTACCTTCACCACCACCATGAGGGTGATCAATAGGGTTCATTGCAGAACCTCTTGTTTGAGGTCTAATACCAAGATGTCTAGTTCTACCAGCTTTACCTACTACCATATTAATGAAATCTTCATTTCCAACAACACCAATTGTTGCAATACAAACACCAAGAATTTTTCTCATTTCACCAGATGGTAATCTTAAGATAACATATTTACCTTCTCTACCCATAATTTGAGCATAACCACCAGCAGATCTTGCAATTTGCCCACCTTTACCAGGTTTTAATTCAATATTATGAACCATAGTACCTACTGGAATACTTTGAAGTCTCATTGCATTTCCAATAACAATATCTAATCCAGATTCAGCAGCCTGAACTTTTGCACCTACTTTTAATCCAGATGGTTGAATAATATATCTTTTTTCACCATCAGCATAAGTTACTAAACAAATTCTACAGTTTCTATATGGGTCGTACTCAATAGTTGATACAGTTCCCTCAACACCAAATTTGTCTCTTTTGAAATCAATAATTCTATATAGTTTTTTAGCACCTGCTTCTTTATGTCTTGAAGTGATTCTACCGTTATTATTTCTACCAGCTGTAGCTTTTACTCTTTTAAGTAAAGATTTAACTGTTGGTTTTGAAGTAATATCAGAAGTATCCATTACAGACATGAATCTTCTTGCAGGAGTTATTGGTCTAAATTTTTTTAATGCCATTATCTATACTCCTTAAGCTGATAGGTTCGCTATTTCAGCGCCCTCTGGTAATGTTACATAGAATTTTTTAAAGTCAGCTCTTTTTCCAGGTCTTCCTCTAAATCTTTTAACTTTACCATCTTGTCTTAAAGAGTTAACTTTTGCTGGAGTTACTCCAAAATACTCTTTAAAAACTTCTTTTAAACCGTTTTTAGTCATTCTTGGACTAGTTTGAACAACGATTACACCATTTTCTTGAAGCTCGATTGTTTTTTCTGTATATAATATTGCTTTAATATCTGTAATATCTGCCATCTTACGCCTCTTTTGTTAATGATTCAAGTACTGATTTTTCAATAAGTACTGAGTGATATGCAGAAATTAAATATGCATTAATTTCTTGTTTTTCAATCATATAACAGTTTTTAACGTTTCTAAACGCTAAATATGTTTTTTCATCAATTGAATCAACGATTATTACTGTATCTCTTTGATTTAATTCATTAAGGATTGAAACCGCATCTTTAGTTTTACCTGACTCAATTTTAATAGAATCAGCTACAAATAAAGAACCATTTTCAGCATGAGCGTTAATAGCATAATTTAATGCTAAAGCTTTTTGCTTCTTATTGATTTTTTGGTTGTAGTTTCTCTTAGTAGGTCCAAATACTTGACCCCCACCAACGAATAATGGTGATCTTTTTGAACCCCATCTAGCTCCACCAGAACCTTTTTGAGCTTTTGGCTTTTTACCACCACCGCTTACCTCAGTTCTATTCTTAACTCTAGCAGTGTTTGCTCTTTGTGCTGCTAAGTAAGATTTAACATATAAATATAAATTGTGTGAGTTAATATCTTTGAAAGACTCTGGTAACTCGTTTGTCTTTACTGCAACTGCGTTACTCATTTAGCAATCCTTACTTTTCCTAATCCACCATTTGGTCCAGATACTGAACCTTTTACAACTAATATACCAGTTTCTGCGTCAAACGAAACAACTTCATTTTTAACAGTTACATTTGTATTTCCGTATTGTCCTGGCATTTTCTTACCTGGTTGAACTCTACCTGGCCACTCTGCATTACCGATAGAACCTGTTCTTCTACCCATTCTGTGTCCGTGTGATGCTCTACCACCAGCGAAGTTCCATCTTTTAACTCCACCTTGAAAACCTCTACCTTTTGTTTTAAAAGTTGTTTTTAAAACAGCAGCTTCAGATAATCCAGAAACATCTAAGTCACCAGCTTCAGTATTTGCTACATTAATTGTTGCAAATCTATTAAACTCTTTGCTTAAACCATATTTTTTTTGTTGACCTTCAATAGCTTTGTTGAATTTCTTCCCTTTGCTATATGAAACAAGTGCTACACCTTCATTAACGTCACATACTTTAGTATCAAGAACTTTTAAAAGTGTAACTGGTGTTGCAGGAACTGAAACAGTTCTACTCATACCGATTTTTTCTACGATAAATTCCATTTATTACCCTTTCTTTATTATTCTTGACCCATTGATCTAACTTCAACATCAACTTCTGGAGCTAAGTCAAGTTTCATTAATGAATCTACAGTATCAGGAGTTGCTGCAATGATATCAATCATTCTTGAGTGTACTCTGATTTCGAATTGCTCTCTTGAATCCTTATTTACGTGAGGACCTTTAAGAACAGTGTATTTTCTGATCTTCGTTGGAAGAGGAATAGGACCTCTTAACTCAGCACCAGTTCTTTTAACAGCTTCAACAATTGAAGCAACACTTCTGTCTAAAACTCTATGATCATAAGCCTTAAGCTTTAATCTAATTTTTTCCATGTATTTTCCTTTAAAGAACTCGTTAGATATACCAAAAAAGGCACTCTAACCATTTTTATGGACGCGGATTATAACTTTTTTTTTGTTAAATGTCAAGTATTATGGGCTTTTCAAGTTTTTTTTATCTATTTTATTTCCTTATAAAAAGGAAACAAATAACTTTTTTTAAATTTGTGTACTTATTTGCACAGAGAAAATAAAAAGAAAATATTATATAATTAGAAAAAAAAATAGAGGTTATATGAAAAAACAAATTGTTATTGGTGGATTTTCAAAAGAACAAAGAGAAAAAGAGTTAAGAAAAGTCAAAAAAAAGTATTTAAAAAGAGGTTATAAGTTTATAAACTATGTTGACAATGGTACACTTAAATCTTTTGCAATATTTGAAGTTGAAGATTCTATTATAAAAAAAGAGAAAGCTACTAACCTTATATTACTAGGTATATTTTTCATGGCACTTGCTTGTATAATGTATTTCAAAGCTAGCTAATTAAAATTCTTTTATATAATTATTTGGAATTCTTATTTTAACACAAACTCCTTTTTCATTATTATATTTAATATTTTCTAATGTTATTTGAGCATTTACTAAAAGAGTCAAACTAAATTTTGTAAGAAATAATCCTAGACCTTTAGTATTTAATGATTCGTCTGAATAGTATAAATCAAAAACTTTTTCTAAAATATTAGTATCTATTCCACCTGCATTATCTATTATCTTTATATTTAAGAACTCATTATCAGAATAACTTAATATTGAAATTTTTGGTTTTTCTATTTTTCGATTTTCAAATTGTTCATAACTATTATTAATTATATTTTTAAATATTTCTTTAAACTCTTCATAGTTACTTTTAATTATTATATCTTTTTCTAAATCTAATATATAATCACTATTTTTTAAGTCATTTAATAAGTTTAATAAAGAAAACTCCTCACTAAGCTTTTTTTCTAATATTGAATTAAACTTATTGATTGTTGAAGATAGATATTTATTTTCATTATCTATTTTTTCAAGACTTTCAAAAAGCCTTTCTTGTGTTAATTTATTTAATTGGGAATATATTCTTAACTTACTTGTGATAGTTCCAATTTTAGATAAAGGTTGTTTCCATTGATGTGAAATCATTGATACTGTTTTTGCTATTAATATATCTTTTGATTGTTGTTTAATCAGTTCATCTTTTTTTCTATTTTCTTCTTCTAAAATAAAAGGTAAAAGTACTTCATCAATATTTTCTTTTAAATCTTTACAATCAATTGGTTTTTTCATATATCTATCAATTTTTAGAGAAATTGAATCTAATAAATATTTTTCATCATTCATTGCTGTTGTAAAAATAACTGGTGTCTTAAAATTAATGGATTTAATTTTTTTTATTAACTCAATACCATTCATTTTTGGCATGTGTATATCAGAGATAACAATATCAATTCTATTATCTTTAAAATATTCAAAAGCATCTATTCCATTATAAAAATTAAAAACATTATAGTTTAATTTTTTAAGCAAATCACTAATTGTATTATTTACAAATTCATCATCTTCTACATACATTATATTTATATTATTTGGATTCATGATTATACTCCTATAAAAGAAGTATAATCAAATATAGTATTAAAAAGGTATTATTTATTGATAAAAACCTGAGAATAATAAAATATCATCATTCTTTGAGTTAGATTGATTTTTTACTATTAAATCACTTATTGTTTTCCCTACTGCTGGTGAAAAAGTCATTCCTAACCAGCCAAGTCCCATTGCATAGACTAAATTTGAGTAAGTTTCATCTCTTCCTATTAATGGTATATCATTTGGAGTTAAAGGTCTAAATCCTGACCAAAGCTTTTCATTTTTCATTTCAAAAGGAATACTATATTCCTTGAAATTTTTTTTAATACTTTCAATTTGTTTTTTAACTACTTCTTTATTATTACTTCCTAATTCTAATTTAGAAGTCAATCTTACATCATTAAACCTTGGTGTCATAACTATAAATAAATCATTAAAGAGAGTTGATGTTTTTGGTTTTAATTCTTTTGGCATAGAAAAGGTTATACTATAGCCTTTTGCAGGAGTTAAGATTAAGTTTTTATTTAATTTCCTAGCTAATGAAGTTTTATAACCTGTAGACATAATAAAAGTATCTGCTTTATATTCAGTATTTTTTGAAGAAACACTTTTTATTTTTTTATTATCATATTTTATATCTACAATCTTTTCATTTAAAATAAATTCAACTCCAGAATCTTGCAAATATTTTTTTAAACCTAACATTAGTTTTCCAGGGTCAATATGTGCATTTTTTTTAAATAAAATCGCACCTTTGATTTTATTATTAGAAAAAGGTAAATACTCTTTTATTTTTTCTTTATTAAAAATTTCAAATCTATTTTCATCAATATAATTATATTTTTCTAATTTATCTTCATATGTATTTTTTTGAGTAAAAACAGAAAGCATCCCTTTATGATGAAAATCAAAATCTATACCAACATTATAAACCAAGTCTTTATATATGTCTATCGAGATTTGTCCATATTTTTCAAAAAGCATCATTGTTTTTTTAGTTCTTGTTTCATTTGCACTTTGTACAAATTGATATAACCATTTATAAAGTTTTAAATCTAGAGTTGGATGAAAAATTACTGGAGACTGTCCTTTTATCATAAGTTTTAATGTATTTGTAACAATCCCTGGATAACTTAATGGGGTTTTATCAAAAGCTGATAAAAGTCCTGCATTACCAAAAGAAGTTGAATCTTCTATAGTATGTTCATCTATTAAAGTTACTTGTCTTCCTTGTTTAAAAAGATTGTAAGCACACATAAGTCCTACAACTCCACCACCAATAATAACTATATCTCTTTTCACAATATATCCTTCACAAAGTAAAAAATAAAATAATTTAAATTATCATACTCTAATATTATGTAAAATAGAAAAACTTTTATATATAGTTTAAAAGATTAAAGTTAGTATTACTTTCTTTTCTAGGTTTACTAAAATTTATTTAGATATAATCCACAAAAATAAAAGGAAACCTATGTCTGAAATAAAAAAAGAACTATATTCAACAATTAAAAATACAATGATACCAGAAGTAGAAAGCTACATTGAGGATTTACATAAAACTATTGAAAACAAAGAACATACTGAAGAAACACTAGAAGAAGTTAGAGATATGGAGTCTTTTTTAGTAGAGCTACAAAATATTCTTTTAGCTATAGATGAAAATAAACTTGAAGATGCTCAAGCAGAAGAAATCTATGAAAAAATACAAAATTTAATTAATGAACATAAGGAAGATAAAGTAGAAGAATAAAACTCTTTCTACTTTATCTTTTTAAAATATATATCTTCAGAAATAATATCACTATTTGTTTCGACTCTATCTAAGAAAACTTTCCCTATTAGATGATCATATTCATGTTGAAAAATTCTTGCAAGAAAATCTTCATAAATAATTTGTATTTTACTTCCATCAATTTTTGTATATTCTACTTCAATCGTTTTATATCTTGGAACAAGGGCACGAATTCCTGGAATACTTAAACAACCTTCCCAACCTTTCTCTAAAGTTTCAGATTTATTTAAAATTTTGGGGTTTATTAGGATTTCATTTTCTAATAAAGGTGCATTTGGATACCTATCATTTGGATGGGAAGAGATAATAAGAATTTGATAACTTTCAAAAATTTGAGGAGCAGCAAGACCAACTCCCCTACTTAACTTTACACAATGAAGCATTTTTTTTATGAGTGATTTAATTTCTTTTGAGTTTAAATCTTTTACTTCTTTTGCTTCTTGTCTTAAAACTTCTTCTCCAAGTTTTGCTATTTGACACTCTTTCTTTTTTAAAAACATCAAAAACTCTATTTATATAAAATATTTAGAAGCACTATTTTTCAATTTTTGAAATATTTCATCAAACTGAGCTGGATAAACTCTTGTTTCACCAACAGTTGAGATGAAATTTGTATCTCCTATCCATCTAGGAAGAGCATGATAATGTACATGTTGTTCAATTCCTGCACCTGCTGCTTTTCCTAAATTCATACCAATATTTACACCTTCACAAGGCATAACTTCTTTTAACATCTTTACTGCTTGTTTTATTCTTATTGAAACTCTTATCCAAGTTTCTTCATCTAAATCTTCTATCTTATCAGTATGAAAATGGGGAATTACCATTATATGTCCAGGAGAATAAGGAAATTTATTCATTACTACATAACATAATTCATCATAAAAAAGAACTTGATATTTTTCTTCATTTAAATTATTTGATATATGACAAAATACACAACCTTCAATTTTTTCTTCACTAACATAAGCATATCGCCAAGGTGCATATAAATGTTCCATTTTATTCCCTAAATAAAATTTGGTGCATCATTTGCAAAGAGGATTAAATCTCCCTCTTTTGTAACTGCTGCTAAAGTTTCTTGTAACTTTGATTTATCTTTTAAAGTAAATACTTTTTCTTCTTCAATATTTGAACTTAATAAATGAGAGTTTAAATCTCCTGTAATAATCACTAAATCAAATTTTTCATTTATTTCTTTTGCTAATAAAATATTTGCTTGAGAAGTTGATTCTACAAGTCCTGGAGTTACAATTACTTTTCTTCCTTCATATTTAGAACAAATATTGACTGCTTCTAACATACCTTCTAAATTGCCATTAAAACTATCATCTATTATAATTTTCCCACCTGCTTCAATTTTTTGAAGTCTATGTTCTACTTGTGGTAAATCTTTTAAAGCTAGTTTTATTTCATCTAAACTCATTCCTAATTCATAAGCTACTAAAATAACAGCTGTTAAATTTATTGCATTAAAACTTCCAAGTACTGGAGCATGGAAATGTTGTTGTTCCCCATCAATTAAGATATCAAACCAAATACCATCTAGATTTGACATTGTCACATTTAAATTATCTGGAAATCTAGTGATTTTTTCATACTCTTTTTTTAAAGGAACTGATTCATGAACAAATCCTCTTTCCATTTTTGGAGATTTTAATATTTCCATTTTCGTATGAATAATATTTTCTATAGTTTTAAAATATTCAATATGCTGTTCACCAACACTTCCTAAAATACAATATTGAGGTTCTAAATACATAGTAATTTCTTCAATATCTCCCTCTTGTCTAGCTCCAGCTTCTGCAATATATATTTGAGTATCAAGGGGTAAATCTTTATTTACATCAAGTACAATTCCTGCAATTGTATTTACAGATCTTGGTGTTTTATAGACTTTATATTTTCTTTTTAAAACATGATATAAATAATTCTTAATTGAAGTTTTTCCATATGAAGCAGTAATAGCTATTGTTCTAAGCTGAGGAATAGTTTCTAACCTTTCTTTTCCTTTATGTTTAAAAGAGATAAAAAACATTTTTTCCATTAAATATGTAATTGCTAAAGTTAAAATAATAGGAACGAAAATAGCTGTTGCATGGCATGACTCACTTAAAATACAAAGTAAATGAAGTGCAAAAGTTATAAAAAGTAAAATTGCTAAAAACCTCTTAACTCTTGATGTTAAAACTAAAGGTTTATCTAATCTCTTATTCCATAAAACAAAACTAGTCATATATATGATATAAAAATATATAGAGAAATATAAATCAGGTAAAAGGTGAAACAATACAATAGGTGCAGCAAAATATGTAATATGCCATTGCCATTTATGATGTTTTAAAACTACTCTTTCTAATTTATAATTATACCATTGTAAATTTGTAATTAAATACCATCCAAGAGACATAATTAATATTACATGTGTAAATATATAAAAGTATTCTAGTATTTCCATTATTTGATTCCATTTTCAATTTTTTTACAAATATCTTTTTTATGTTTTAAAAAGAAATAATGATCACCTTCATAAACCTCAAAACTACTATTTTTTATAAGTTTATGAATTTTTTCTCCAGAGGTAAGAGTTGTAGCCAAATCAGATTTACCCCAAAAAATAATTGCTTTTTTTTCATAAGACTCAAATATAAATGAAAAATCTTCATTTACTACATTTTTAAAAGTCTCATACATATTTTCACTCATTTTTTGTACATCATCACTTCTAAATACTTTTGTTAATTTTGATAATCCAAAAGTATTTAAAAGTTTAGCAAAAAATATTTTGATTTTGGTTTTCATACTTTTCTTTTCTAAAATTCCAGCAGAACTAAGAAGTATAAGATTATCTGGGTTTATTAAAGTTGCAACTTTACCACCAAAAGAGTGTCCTACAATTGCTATAACATTTGTATTTAAAACTTCCAAAAACTTCTTTACGATAAGTGAATAATCTTTTGTAGTTAAAACATAGTCATTTGAGCTTTTTCCAAAACCTGGCATATCTACATATATATGTCTAAAGTCTTGCAAAAGATTACCAAATGCTTGTTTCATAATCTCTTTATTTGAACCCCAGCCATGAAGAATAACTATATCCTTTTTTTCAGTTGGATTTACAATTTCATAAGAAATATTAAATTTTTTATCTAAAACCTCTATGCTTTTTAAAGCCAATTTTATTTACCTTTTGATGCTTGTATTTTATTTACATATTCATATGATATCTTAATATCTTTTTGTTTTGGTAAAGATTTAGCTAGTGAAATTAATATTGAATTAAAATCTTCAAATAAATAGTTCGCCATAGAACCAGGAACTGGATTTATTTCATTTAAATATACTTCATTATTTTGAACAAAAAAATCACATCTTATCAAAGAACCTTCAAAAGTATTATTATAAATTGCTTTAAAAGAGTCTTTTATTTTTGTCTTTAATTCCTCTGTAATATCTGCTTCTAATGCAGCTGAAGTTCTTGCAAAATCTAAATATTTTTTATCAAAATCTAAAAATTCTGCTTTTTGTGGTTCCTCAATAATTGAGAAAACAAATTCACCATTTATTTTTGCTCCTGCTAAATTATATTCTTTAATTCCAGCAATAAAGGGTTCAATAATAACTGCTTCATCAAATTCAAAAGCTACATCTAAAGCATATTCTAACTCATCTTGTGATTTTACAATTGACACACCAATAGAACTTCCTAAAGTAATTGGTTTAATAATCACAGGGAAATCTTGAAGTTCTACTTTATCATTTTTAGTATAATACTTATAATCAACTGCTTTTATACCTACACTTTTAGCATAACCTTTAGTTAGAAACTTGTTAAAACTTACACTACAAGCTGCTTTTCTAGGACCAATGTAAGGTATATTTGCAAATTCAAATAAAGAAGCAAAAAAACCATCTTCTCCATCGGCACCATGAGTTATATTTAAAATAACATCAACTTCAAAAGCTTTTGAAGCAAATATTGCTTTTTTTGAAAAACCATTTTTTGAAAAATTCAAAATATCACATTTTTTATATTCACCGCTACTAAACAATTTTGATTTAATTTTATCATTAGGAATATGATAAAAATCTCTATTCGTATCACAAAAAATATAAACCAATTCTTCTTTTAAAACATCTTTCATAGCGATAGCTGAAACAATTGATATTTCATGCTCATATGACTTCCCACCAAAAACTATTCCTATTTTCACTAATACTCCTTTGAATGCCTACAATCAAAAAGGCTTTTTTATTTTTGTAATAATTTTAATGCTTGTTTTACTAAATCACTAGTATTCGTTGCAGTACAAGACCTAAGTACTTTTGAAATTATATCTTTTTTAAAACCTAAAGATTCTAAAGCAAGTGCAGCTTCTAGTGAACTATTTGAAGAGGAGTCTGAATCATTTCCATCATCTACAATAAAACCTGAAAGTTCTACTAGAATTCTACTTGCTCCTTTTGGTCCAATCCCTGGTACTCTTTTTAACATAGATACATCATTTTCATTTACAATTTGTGCAAAAGAGTTTGGAGTAAAAGTAGAACAAATAGCCAAGGCTACTTTAGGTCCTACTCCATTTATTTTAATAACTGTATCAAAAAGTTTTTTCTCATTTGGATCTAAAAATCCATAAAGGGTTTGAGAATCCTCTCGAATAATATATGTTGTATGAAGTTTTACTTTACTTTCAGTGATTTTTGAGCTACAATTAACAGAGACAAAAATTTCGTAAATGAGACCATTTACATTAATATTTAAAAAAGTTGGTTCTTTTTTTTCAATAATACCTTCTATGCCTACAATCATCTTTTTCTTTCAAATTTCTAAATTTAATCTTACTTTTTATATATAATAAATAATATTCATTATATAATAAAAAAGCTTAATATTAAGGGTGTGACTATGTTTGATTTAATTACAAAAAAAATAAGTAACAAAATAATAATTTCTTTATTTGTCTTAATGTCTTTATCAAGTCTTATTGTAACATATTTTACTACAGAACAAGTTAGGTCAGACTCCATTGCTACGACAAAACAAAATTTAGATATGTTGAACACTGCGATGTTCCAAAGTTTAAGAAATGCTATGAATACAGGAGATCCTGCCCAAATAAAAAAAGCAGAAGATGAAGCAAGAACAATTAATGGCGTAAAAAAACTAGTAATTGCAAAAAGTCAACCTCTTATAGATATGTATTCTCCTGGAGCTAAATTTACAAAAGATCCTGATATTTTGAAATCTTTTGAAACAAAACAAAATCAACTACTTGAAACTAATGATGAAAACGGCCATGCATTAAGGATGATAAAACCTATGATTGCTACACAAGAATGTTTAATGTGTCATGCTAACCAACAAAAAGGTGATGTAATAGGGATAATGGACTTAACTTTTTCATTAGATGCTTCTGATGATAAAATTGGATCACTTTTAATTGAAATATTAACAATGTCTACACTATTTGGCTGGGTTACAATTGCTCTAATTTTTATTATTGTAAAAAGAGCTACAAAACCTATTTCTACACTAAAAGAAGGATTCCGAAACTTACTTAAATCAAATGACCCTAGTATAAAACTAAATGTAAATTCTAAAGATGAAATTGGAGAAGTTGCAGGACTATTTAACTCATATATGGATAAAGTAAGAGAAGGATTGAAAAAAGATGAAATTGTAATTGAAGAAGCCAATGATATTTTAGAAAAAACAGGAAATGGTTTTTTTGTTTATCAAGTTCAATCTACAGCAGCAAATCCATATGTTGAAGATTTAAAAAATAAACTTAATACAATGATTAATCATACAAAAGAAACTCTTGATAGAATTAATGACACTTTAAAAAATTATTCTGAATCAAAATTTGATTATAAAATCAATGACAAAGGAATATACGGGGACTTAGGCTCTTTAGCAGCAGGAATTAAACTTGTTGGAAATAATACGTCTGAGATTTTAGCTATGATAATGAATACAGGTGATTCTTTAAAAGAAAATACTCATACCTTGTCAAACGCATCTAATAAACTTTCAACCTCTTCAAATCAGCAAGCAGCATCATTAGAAGAAACAGCTGCTGCTTTAGAACAAATTACTGCAAATATAAAAGGTAATACTGAAGCATCAAGAGAGATGTCAGACCTAGCAAGTTATGTTACAACATCTGCAAAAAATGGACATAATTTAGCAAATGAAACAGCTGTTGCAATGAATGATATAAATTCTCAAGTAAGCTCAATTAATGAAGCAATTGAAGTAATTGACCAAATAGCTTTCCAAACAAATATACTTTCTTTAAATGCAGCTGTTGAAGCAGCAACTGCAGGAGAAGCTGGAAAAGGTTTTGCTGTTGTTGCAGGAGAAGTAAGAAATTTAGCAAATAGATCTGCTGAAGCGGCTAAAGAAATAAAAGCTTTAGTTGAAAAAGCTACAGAAAAAACAAATAGTGGTAAAGAAATTTCTGATAATATGATCAATGGATATGAAGAGTTAAATGAAAATATTAAATTTACACTCGAAAAAATTGAGCAAGTTGCAACAGCTTCAAAAGAGCAAGAAGCTGGTATTGTTCAAATTAATGATGCAGTTAATTTACTTGATCAAGCAACTCAACAAAATGCACAAATTGCAGAACAAATTTCTAAAATGTCTACAAATATAGCCCATATGTCAGACTCTTTAGTAACAGCAGCTTCAAGAGCTAGCTTCCTTGAAGAATCAAGGGAAGAAGTATGTAATGTAGATTTAGTTTATGATACTGCAAAATTAAAAGTTAATGTTCTTGGATTAAAAGATGACGTTTATTCAAAACTAGGTTCATATAAAACTTGGGAGACAAAAGGTTGTAACTCAATTTTGGAATGGATTGAAACATATACACAAATTAATCCAAATAGTTGTAATGAAACAATAGATGAACTTAAAAATTTAATTGCTAGTTTAAAACAAAAACTTCAGGAACTTATAAATGCAAATGCAAATAAAGCTGATAATGAGATATTAAATGAAAAAGCTAAAGCTGTAGAAATAGAATCATTAAGAGTATTTGGAACTTTAAATAAACTAAAAAAAGATGCGTGTAAAAAATAAAAGACTTAAAAGTCTTTTATTTTAATTTGTATTTTGCATACTTTTTATTAATTCTTCCAATTCATCATCAGAAACTATATCTGATGATTCATTTGCAGAAATATTTTTAGCAGAAGAAGCAATATTATACTGGCTTGAATCAATATTATTTCTTTCACAAACATAATTTACAACTCTTTCAATTTTTTGTCTATGTAAATCCTGATGTTGCAAAAGTCCAAAAGAACTAGATATTAGTCCTTGAATCTTTTTTGATTGGTGTAAAGGGATATTTAAATCAGAGATTATGCTATCCATACTCTCCAGATTTTCATAAATAGAAATTGCATTATGCTCTGATTCTTTTATTACATCACATAATTCTTTAATTAAATCTTCATATGTCATACTTAAGCCTTTTTTAAAAGTACTTAAGTTTAACTTATTTTATCTAATAATTTTATTATAAACTATTACATTTATAATATTTTTAATGAATTACCTCAGCAACAAACTCTGTTGCATATGAACCTTTAGGAAGGGTAAATTGTAATTCCATCCAATTTTTTTCTTCTTTAAAGTTTGTTTCAATCTCTTCAGGGAAAATCCATGCAAATCTTCTTGCCCCATCTTCTTTGATTTCAACATCAAAATCTTTTTCAATATTTTGTGCTAAGCCATCTGCTTTTTTAACTCTTTTCCCACAAAGAAGTCCTGTTGCCACTCTATCTCTTGCAAAGAATTTTTCTGCCTCTTCACTTAAGTTTTCAATATGAAAAATCTTTCCATAAGGATAATGACTCATTAAATCACCAGGAATAAGTTTGAAAGGATGTTCTTGTTTTTTCATATCCTTAACAATATCTATTGGTAACTCAAGTTTTTCATAAATCTCTTCAGCTTTAAAAGAGTCAACAAGTTTTGAAACTTCTATTCTTTTTGAAAGCCAGTTGTTGAAAAGATAACTTTGATAAGAATTAACAAACATCTGTTTTAGTTTTCTATTTTTCTCTTTTAATTCACCTTTTACTATTGCTTCACCTTTTTTGTAGTTATCACCCTCTATTCCAAATCTTTGAAATCCAAAATAGTTTGGCATACCAAAAGTTGCAATACTTTGTACTGCTTGTTCAATCTTTTTAGCATCAACTAGATTTACTCTTTTTAATCTAATAAAGAATTTATTTCCTTTTAAATGCCCTACTCTTATTTTATTGTTATGCCTTGTTACATCTAAAACTTTTATTTGTTCATGATTAAAGCTATTTAACTTCTCTTCAAACTGCTTTGGAATAGATATATGTTGTACTGTCATTGCATTTTTATCTTTTAATCCTGCATAGCCTATATCTCTTCCTTTACACCCTAAATGTTCTGAAAATATTCTAACTGCATCCCATGTTGTTAAATCTTTTTTTCTAAACTTTACAATTAAGTGTTCACCTTCTCCACTAAACTCATAAAGAGGTACTTCTGTTACTACAAAATCATCTTTATTTTGTTTAAATACAACATCTATTTTTGAATGGTTTAAATACCTTTGTAACTCTTGCAATATATTTTCCTTATTATCTAATCTTTAAAATGATGATTAACACATTCACAAGAATATTTACCTTTTATGGCTTTTGCAAATATTGTTAATGGAACATCATATTTTTTTGCTAACTTTTCTATTTTTTCTTTATATTTTTTATCAAATGAGAAAAGTAACTCATACTCTTCCCCTGAACAACCTACTTCTTTGTCAATTTTTTCAAAAAACTCAAATCCAACCTTACTTTGCTTTGACATTCTTTCAAGCTCAAAAAATAGACCATCTGAAATATCCATTGAGGCACTTACATACTTTGCAATCTTATAAAAGAACTCTCCATGAAGTTTTGGCTTTAAAAACTTAGACTTTTTAGAGACTTTTTTTCCTGAAAAGAGTTTTTCTAAATCTCTTTTTGAAGTTCCTAAAGTTCCTGTATAACAAAGTAAATCCTCTTTTTTTATTCCACTTCTTAAAATTGGCTTTTTTGTTTTAGAAATAATTGTTACTGAAATATCTAGTTTTATATTTGAGATTGTATCACCACCAATTATTTCAATACCAAATTGTTTGGCTACTTTTTTAAAACCTTTTGCTAACTCTTTTAAATCTTTTTGTGAGTACTTTTTTGGAATAGCTACAGTTAAAAGTGCATACTTAGGTTTTGCATTCATTGCAATTGCATCTGAAATATTTACTAGCATTGCTTTTTGGGCTATTTGCTTTAAACTCATCCACTCTTTTTTAAAATGAACATTTTCAAAAAAAGCATCATTGCTATAAACCCATTTACCTATAACTGCACCATCATCACCAATAAGTTTTGTATCATTAACAAACTGTTTTATAAAAAAATCTTCTTTATTCATAGGCGAAATAATAGCATAATTGTACTTGCTTTCTATTTTAATTATTTTTTTGTATAATACGCCCATTATATTATAAGGAGAACAAATGCCAAAGATTAACAAATATGTTGATATTGACACTGTAGAAAGAGAAGCAAAAAAAGATTTAATAGATAGACACTCACCGTTTATTCACTGTGATGAAACTGCTAAAAAAGGTGAGCCTTTTGAAGTAACTGTTAAAATGGGAAATGAATATACTCACCCAGATGATTTTGATCACTATATTGAATCTGTAACATTATTTAATGGAGAAACTCAACTAGCAAAAGCTTCATATGTTCCTGGAACATTAGGAAATGTTAAAGCTCATAATACTACAACTTTTACTATTATCCCTACTTCTAAGAAATTAAACTTAGTTGCACATGGTTACTGTACTAAGCATGGTATATGGGAATCAACTCCTGTAACTGTATCTGTTACAGAGTAATTTTTTATATCATGCTATAAAAAAGGCGAGAATCTTTTAATTCTTGCCACCTTAAAAAACTTCCAATTAAATCTCTAATAATTTGAATTTATTACAAAATAAGCATATAAATTTAGTATATATACTAAATATTAATCTACTCCAAACCAAATCTAAAAGAAAAAACAATTTGTTTAGCTTTTATACTAATTAAAAAGTTTATATTAAGCTTTATATTAGTAATATAAACTAATTTTAACTTATATACTAAATAATAATTACTATTTAAGGTAAACAATGGAACTCACTATTAAAAAAATAGGTAAAACAATAAGAAATAGAAGAAAACAATTAAATCTAGAATTAAAAGATTTACAAGATTACTCAGGTGTAAATTATGTTTCAATTTCAGATATAGAAAATGGGAAGTCTAACCCAACTATTAAAACACTTGAAAAGTTATTAGATGTATTAGGAATGGAAATAAATATAGAAGTGAAGAGTAAATAATGCAAAGAGCTAAAGTGTTTAGAAACAATATTCTTGCAGGACTACTCACAAAGTTTAGTGAAAAAGAGTATAGTTTCATTTATATTAAAGAATATTTGCAAAGCCAAAAGGCAAAACCAATTAGCCTTACATTTCCTTTACAAGAAGAAGAATTTAAGTCAAAGCACTTATTTCCTTTTTTTTATAATCTATTATCAGAAGGTAAATTAAAAGATATTCAATGCAAAGAACTTAGAATTGATAAAAGTGATGACTTTTCACGACTTTTATTAACAACAAAAGAAAATACAATAGGTTCGATTACTATAGAAAAAGAAGAGCTATAAAATGGAAGAAAAAATATGTTTAGCTTGCTTAGCAACAGATAAAAAACTAAAAAATAATTATTGCACAAAATGTATTAGAGAACTTTTCAACGGTATAACTCCAAACCCTTTAAACTTTGATAAAGTAGAATTTACTAAAAAAAGAGCAGAACTATCACCAAGAATGTCAATTTCTGGAGTACAAGATAAAATTTCTTTAGCTTTTGAAAAAAAAGATTTAACTCCTACTGCAATAAATGGAAAATATATTCTTAAACCAATTACTAAGGGTGTTGGTCAAATTGAAAATGAAAAAGATATTGTCGCTAATGAACATTTATCAATGTTAATTTCAAAAAATATATTTAAAATACCAACTGCCTCTTGTGCTTTAATAAAATTTAGTGATGGAGAATTGGCTTATCTTACAAAAAGATTTGATTATGATGATGAAAAATTGAAATATGACCAAGAAGATTTTGCAGGTATTTTAGAAGTAAGTCCATCAACTCACGGAGAAAATTATAAATATGATGCTTGTAACTATCTTGATTGTGCAAAAATGATAAAAAAACATGTAAGCTCAAATATAGTGGCAATTGAAGATTTTTTTAAAAGAATTATATTAAACTATTTAATCTGTAATAGTGATGCTCATTTAAAAAACTTTTCATTATATAGTAAAGCTAATTCAAATGAATATTTTTTGACACCTAATTATGATTTGCTAAATACAAGATTTCATATCAATGAAAAATATGGAGATATGGCATTAGAATTATTAGAGGATTATACCTCTACTTATAAAGCTTATGGTTATTATACATATGATGATTTTGAAACTTTTGCAAAATATATTGATTTACCAAAAATTAGATTTGACAAAATAATACAACTAATAAAAGATTCATATCCACAAGTTGAAGAATTAATTAATAAATCCTTTTTAAGTAGTAAAGCAAAGGAGTTTTATAAAAACAGTTATAAAGAAAGAATGGAAAGACTTAAAATATAACTGTAAAAAAAGGTAATAAGGTAATTAAGAATTTCTTAAACCTTTAAAACCATAATATTCATAAAAAGATTTAAAATTTGGGAATTCTTTTCCTTCGGTATTAATATTTAAAAAAGTTTTAAGTATTTCTTTATTTCTACTTCCAACATACTCCCATTGTTCACTTATAAAATAATCATTTTCAAAATTAACTTTTGTATTGTTTTCTAAGACAATAATAATATTATTTATTGTAGATGTTTTGCTTTGGTGGTATTGTGAACCAAAAGCTTTTTTTGTCGAAGTAGGTGTTGTTATATAAGTGTCATTAAAACTAATTTCTTTAATAGGATAAAAGGTTGCTTTATTCTTCGTAAAAAAATCTTTTTTATAATGAGTTGAAAAACCTTCACTAGATTCCTCATCACTGGTATCTTGTTCTTCACATTTTTCTACATCAAGAAATTCAAATTTTTTTGTTTCATTATTAAAAGCAATTCCTCTATAAGAATTAAAAAACCAAATTTCTCTATTGTTTTTTTTCATAAAATCATTTCTATTTTTATGAAGTGCTATAGACTTTGCTTCAAATGATTCTTTACTTTTTCTTCTCCACTTTCTAATAGTATATATTACATAGACCGTTAATCCAATAATAATTGGGAGTTGAAATATATCTGAAGGAAGACTTCTTAAAATATCTTCTCCAAAAAAAATAGCTATAAATATTAAAGCAATATTAAATAAACTTTTTCTATTTTTTTTTAAAAACTTACTCACAAAAAACTCCTATTTTTTTGAATATTATCATATTATATATTAATTAATTATTTATATGAAATTATTAGATAAATACCGTATATATTAACTAATCATTAACTTTTTATTTTATTTCAGTTAATTCTCGTCTATTATAATTTTCATATGGATTAAGAAGAAGCGCGAAATCTTCTTAACATATTTTAAAATTGCGAATTATTTTAAAGTTTTCCAAATTTTGTTTCCTTGTGTGTAAAAAAAGCTCCTTTTCAAAGGGGCTTTTTTTTTGCTCAAAAAATAAGAATCATTATGCTAATATTCGCCAAATGAAAATACTACAAAAGAATATTAAATAAATGCCCCTATCTAATTTAAATAAAGAACAACTTGAAGCTGCAACCTGTAAACAAGGATTTAACCTTATTATTGCAAGTGCAGGAACAGGAAAAACTTCAACTATTGTTGGAAGAATTGCAAACTTAATTAACACTGGTATAAAACCAAATGAAATTTTATTATTAACATTTACAAATAAAGCTGCTGCTGAAATGGTTCAAAGAGTTGCTAAATTTTTTGGAAAAGATATTGCAAGTAGCATTATGGCTGGAACTTTCCATTCTGTTTCATATAAACTTTTAAAACAATTAAATAAAAATATTAAACTAAAACAACCAAATGAATTAAAAACACTTTTTAAGTCACTTTATGAAAAAAGAGTTTTTTATGAAAGAGAAGATGGAGTTAACCCATATGATGGTGGATATCTTTATGATATGTACTCACTATACCTTAACTCAAATGAAGGGGAAGGGTTTGAGGAATGGATAAAAAATAAAAACCCTGACCATGAAATATATACAGCAATTTATGATGATGTTGTTTTAGAGTTTAATGAACTAAAAACAAAATATGGTTATGCAAACTTTGATGACTTACTTACTATTATGCTTGATACGTTAAAAGAAGAAGAATTTAATTTTAAAGAAATATTAGTTGATGAATATCAAGATACAAACCCTTTACAAGGAAGATTACTTGATGCTTTTAAACCTAAATCTCTTTTTTGTGTAGGAGATTATGACCAAAGTATATATGCCTTTAATGGTTCAGATATAGGGATAATTTCAACTTTTGACTCAAGATATGAAGGTTCAAATGTTTATACATTAAGAAAAAACTATCGTTCTAGTAAACCTATTTTAGATTTGGCTACAAAAGTAATTGAACATAATGAAAGAATCTATGAAAAACAATTACAAGTTATGAGAACAGATGTTTCTATTCCTCCAAAGCTTTTAGAGTTTACAGAATTATTTTCACAATATCATCATATCTCAGAAAAAATATCTCAAAGTTCAACAGCACATAGTGATATTGCAATTATATTTAGAAATAACTCTAGTGCAGATGGAATTGAAGCAAATTTAAGAGAATATGGCATTCCAGCTAAAAGAAAAGGTGGAATGTCATTTTTTGATTCTGTTGAAGTTAAATTTGTACTTGATATTTTAGTTATGCAACTATCACACAATGATATGATGGCTTTTATTCATGTACTAGAACATGGTAAAGGCATAGGGAAAGCTATTGCTAAAGATATTTTTGATGCCTTAGTTAAACTTGGTGATGGAGATTTATTTAAAGGCCTATATACCCCAAATCAAGATATAAAAAATCCTTACCAGTCAAATAAAGTAAAAAATATTCAGCTTGGGCTATTTGATGATTTTATTGAACTAGGTTCAGTTTCTAAGTTTAAAGATTGTGGTTTTGAGGAAGCATTTTTATCTAATCCAATTTTAAAGCATCCAAAACTAACAGTTGATGGAGCAAAATATATTTATGATTTTTACTTACTTGTAAAACAAATAAGAAGAACAAAAGTTCCTGAGTCTTTAATTACAACAGTTACTTCTTCAATGATGTACTCTAGACTAAAAGATTTTTTAGCTACCAAAAGAGCTACACAAAAAGACGGTACTGTGAATATGATACAAAAAACAAAAGCTAATGCAAAAATAAATAGAAAAGCAATGCTTTTAAAAAACCTTGCTAGAAACTTTCAAGATTTATCAAAATTTGTAAACTCAATGATACTTGGAGGAGGAGAGATGAGTGAAGGAGATGGAGTAAATCTTTTATCTGTTCATGCAAGTAAAGGTTTAGAGTTTAAAGAGGTTTTTGTAATTGATTTGATGGATGGAAGATTTCCAAACAGAAAACTAATGAGTAAAGGTGGAAGCTTAGAAGAAGAAAGAAGATTATTTTATGTAGCTGTAACAAGAGCAAAGGATGTATTATATTTAAGTTATGCAAAATATGACAAAATAAAAAAAATGGACTTTGTTCATTCACCTTTCTTAAAAGAGGCAGGACTCGTAAAAAAAGAAGTAGAATAATTAATCTAAACTTAAACACGTGACATAAATGTGATATTTTTCAGTTATGATAATACTTATCAAAATAATAAGGCAAAATATCATGTTTAACTCAAATAACCCCTATTCACTAAAAAACTTAGAAAAAAGTATGAAAGCATCTCAACTTAATATTAATGTTGTAAAAGAAGTACTAAAAAATGAGAAAATAAGAGAAATACAAACAAAAAATGAGTTAAATAAAACTTTAAAAAAGAATAAAGAACATAAAAGTACTTTACTAAATTATCTTAAACAAATAGAAAAAAATATTTTAAAATTAAATCAAATAATAAATTTCTTATTAGAAGAAAAAAGAGTTTCTAAAGTAGAACCTTTAAACTTGTTAAGTATTCAAAAAGAAGAACATAAGTATTTTTAATTAAATAAATATTGACAATTTTACTAATTTCAAGAATAGTTTCGATATAATCGCGTATATTTAATAAAAGACTACACATTAGGAAATTAAATGAGCGAAAAATATGAACCATCAATTATAGAAGATAAATATTATAAAATCTGGGAAGAAAGAGGCTATTTTGAAATAGATGGCAATAAGCAAATACAAGAAAAAGACAAAAACTTTGCAATTATGATGCCACCTCCAAATGTAACTGGTTCTTTACATATTGGACATGCTTTAACTTTCACACTTCAAGATATTATTACTAGATATAAAAGAATGGATGGCTATAAAACTTTATGGCAACCTGGAACTGACCATGCAGGTATAGCTACTCAAAATGTTGTAGAAAAACAAATCTTAGCAGAAGGTACTACAAAAGAAGAAATAGGAAGAGAAGCTTTCTTAGATAGAGTATGGAAATGGAAAGAATTTTCAGGTGGAACAATTGTACACCAAATGAGAAAACTAGGTGTTACTCCTGCTTGGTCAAGAGAACGTTTTACAATGGATGAAGGTCTTAAAGAAGCTGTAAAAGAAGCTTTTGTTCATCTATACAATGAAGGTATGATTGTACAAAACAATTATATGGTTAACTGGTGTACTCATGATGGTGCTCTATCAGATATTGAAGTTGAACATGAAGAAGTTAATGGTAAATTTTATCATATGAATTATCATTTTGCTGATGGTTCTGGATATGTAACAGTTGCTACAACTAGACCTGAAACATATTTTGGTGATACTGCTATTATGGTTCACCCTAATGATGAAAGATATAAAGACATTGTAGGTAAAGAAGTTGTTTTACCACTTACAGATAGAAAAATTAAAATTATTACAGATGAGCATGTTGATATGGAGTTTGGAACTGGTGTTGTAAAAGTTACTCCTGCCCATGACCAAAATGACTATGAAGTTGGGAAAAGGCACGATTTAGAATTTATTACTTGTTTTGATGAAGAAGGTATTTTAAATGACTATTGTGGAGAGTTTGCAGGATTAGAAAGACTTACAGCTAGAGAAGCAATTGTAAATAAACTTCAAGAAGAAGGCTTTATTGTTAAAATTGAAGACCATAATCATCAAGTTGGACACTGTTATAGATGTAAAAACATTGTTGAACCATACATTTCTAAACAATGGTTTGTTAGAAGTGAAGTAGCTAAAAAAAGTATTGAAAAAACTTACGCAGGTGAAGCAAAATTCCACCCAAGTCATTGGCTAAACTCATATAGAGCTTGGATGGATGAATTAAGAGACTGGTGTATTTCAAGACAATTATGGTGGGGGCATAGAATTCCTGTATTTACTTGTGATGACTGTGGCCATCAATGGGCAGATAAAGCAGATGAACCAGAAGCTTGTCCTCACTGTGCAAGTAAAAACTATACTCAAGACCCTGATGTATTAGATACATGGTTCTCTTCTGCTTTATGGGCATTTTCACCTCTTGGTTGGGGAAACAATGGAAAGATGGAAAATACTTTTAATGAAAATGACTTAAAAGACTTTTATCCAAATTCATTACTAATTACTGGTTTTGATATTATGTTCTTCTGGGTAGCTAGAATGATGATGATGGGTGAACATTTCCAAGGAGAGTTACCATTTAAAGACATTTATATGCATGCTTTAGTAAGAGATGAACATGGGGCTAAAATGTCTAAATCAAAAGGAAATGTAATAGACCCTCTTGATATGGTTGAAGAACACAGTGCAGATATTATTAGATTTACTTTAGCCTATTTAGCAGTTCAAGGAAGAGATATTAAATTAGGTGCAAAAAATTTAGAGCAATTTAGAAACTTTACAAATAAACTTTATAATGCTGCTAATTTCTTAAGTTTAAATGTAGATACTTTCCCTGATTTAAAAGATATTGAAATAAAAACTGCTTTAGGTAAATATATGCAAAGTAGATTAGCCCATGCAGTTGAAGAAGTAAGAAACTCTTTAGACTCTTATAAATTTAATGAAGCAGCTTCTGTTTTATACAGATTTGTTTGGACAGAGTTTTGTGATTGGGGGATTGAATACTCAAAAGCAGATAAAAACTCAATTGTAGAGTTAGGAGCAATTTTTAAAGAGACTCTTAAAATGGTATCACCTTTTATGCCATTTATCTCAGACTACTTATATCACAAATTATCAGGAACTTCTTTAGAAAACGGAGACTCATCTTTAATGATTACAAACTTTCCAAAAGAAGTAAAAAAAGATGAAGAAATTGAAAATATGTTTGCAATTATTGAAGAAGCAATTACTGCGCTTAGACGGGCTAAAGTTGTTATAGATATGGGTAACTCAAAAATAGCTAAAGCTTATATAAAACTAGATTCACAAATTGATACAAACTTAGCAAAACCATTTATACAAAAATTAGCAAAAGTTGAAGATATTGAGTTTGTTACTTCAAAAGTAGAGAACTCTATTACTGATGTATCAGATAATTTAGAGGTTTATTTACCAACAGATGAAATTGATATGAGTCCTATTATTGATAAATTGACAAAACAAAAAGAAAAAGTAGAAAAAGAAGTAAATAAATTAAATGGTATGCTTTCAAATGAAAAGTTTGTTGCAAATGCTCCTGAAGCTGTAGTTGCTGAAAACAAACAAGCATTAGAAGATGCAAAAACAAAACTAGAAAAAATTGAAAATGAATTAAAGGCTATTTCTTAATAGCCTTTAAAAAGGTCATAGGTGAATTTTAAAAATATTTTCTTACTTATATTTATAATATTTTTTTTAAGTGCTTGTATTCCAAAACAAAATGATGTTAAGTCAGTTTTTCAATCAAATGCAGCAAATATTATAAAATATGATTATAAAAGATTACAAAAACTTTTATTGAGCTTTAAAAATAAGCTTAATAAAAGAAATCCAAAAGCCTACGACAAGAACCTAGAAAAAAAAATAACTACATTAATTAAAAATTCTGAAAAGTCTTTATTTCTAAAACATGAAAATACTACTTTAAAAGAGTATAAAGATTATTTAAATCTTGCTTTTTCAAAGGAAGCTATTTCTTCAAGAAATGATTATTTAATTCTTGGTTTATACTATTCAATATATAATGCTTATGATATCCAAGATGGACATAGATTTACAGCACTTCAATATAGTAAAGAAAAATTACATAAACTTCATAAAAACTTACAAGTTTTAAGATGGAAAATAAAGGTAGATAGAGACACAAATAATGAATATTTATTTTTGACTTGGCAAAATAATTGGCAAGTGGAATTAGAAAGAAAAATAAATAATAATCATCAAATTACTTATTTAGATATTGAAAACCTAAAATATATAAAAGAAGAAAAAGAAAGTTTACTTGACCCATCAAACTTTACTTTTGAAATTATACTAACACAAATGATTGATAATGTAGAAAACTCTTTAATTGCCTTAGGAGAAGAACCTACAAACCTTACTATTGGTGCAGTAATGTTTTTATTTTTATAAAATATTTACTTTAGCAATATTTGGATTGTGCTAAGTTTTTCTTTTTGATATACTTTCTAAAAAATTTCTTAAAGAGGTAAAACAATGAGCTATATAACAGAAGCAAGATTAAAAGAAGCAGATAAAGAGATATTTGATATAGTAGAAGCAGAGTTAGAGAGACAAACAACACACTTAGAGATGATTGCAAGTGAAAACTTTA